>NZ_CALUHA010000027.1:0-34372 GCF_944320325.1 Alistipes megaguti | reverse complement strand
CAACTCCCGTTAGTGTTCCGGAGGCGGGTTCTGTCGAGCAACCTACTTTATGGTAAAATTTCTCCGGACAGCAGTGTCGTTATATAATATAATACGAAAATACGATACGGAGGTACTATGATATCTGAAAGTATTTTCATTCCAGTCGGAGAGAGTGCAGCGTTTGAAGTGTCTTCGTGAAGAGCAAGTGCCTTACGAACAAGAACATGAGCGGAGAGTTGCGCCCCATTTGAACGAAATGCCAATACGGTATAACCGGAACAAACGCCAAGAAGGCGATCTCACAGCGCAACAAACTCATCCCGACCATATCAGCAGGGATAAAAGAGGAAACGGAATGAGCGGTTTCATGTCGGTCCGGTCGGGGGGGGGTAAGGCGCAACGGCTCGCGCGACCGCCTTCCGGTTGAGACAGTACGTCGGGATTGTCCCGGAAATACACTCTCGATGCATAATGCGCGGTCGTATTTGTCCGCTGTGTCCGGAAATCGGAAATCGTCTTCATCAACATAGCGGACAAAGCCGCAGCCTTTACCTCAATTGGGACAACGGATTCTGCTTCCCGAACGGTTTTTCCGGAGAGGAAAACCGTACTCACTTATGACCACGCGGATTTTCGTCGTTTGCACACTGCCCTTTTGCACAGAACCCGTCCGTTTTGCCGTCCGGAAATGCAAGGTGTAACCGGTTTGCCCGGACAGAGTCTGCGATACGTCCTGTGGTCAGCCTTCTCCAGACGAAGGGCTCCGGCTGGCAGCTGTCGCTGAAAGATAAAGAAAATTTTACAGATATCCAATCCGCACATCGCTCCTCGCACTTGCCGGCACCACGCATTAACGGGGTTATTCACTACGTATGGAAAAAAGAAGGAGGACAAGCATCACAAAGAGAACGACCCCAAGAAGCCAACGATAGGCTTTCGGATCTAATATATTCAATAAATAATTTCTTCGGGCTCCTCCCGGTCGAGTATAGGTCTATTCCCAATCACAGATGACGCCGATGAGTCAGCCCAAGAGAATGGTTACAGACAGTAAAAGGGCATAGTTGATATTCTCGGGCATTATGCCGGCGAAGAGTTCATTGACGCTACAGGATATCAAGTTCTCATTCATTAAGTTTTGTTTATTCAAAAATAATCATTCTTTATGATTTTTTAAATGTCTCAAAGCGTGGAAATATTCTTATTTCTAACAGCTAAAAATCATCCGATCAAATTTTCTCTTATCAGGGCTTGAGAGAAGAACTGACAAAGTTTCAGAAAGTCCTTCAAAACAAAGAATTCTTTGTTTTTGGATTGTCTGCATGGGAAAGCAAAAAACAACTGGCTGCTGGTGCCCAAATCGGTGGCCGTCTCCCGATGTCTGAACCGTTCACCGAATAAGCGTTTAACTGTTCGTAGAGAAGCGCCCGGCACCAAAAAACTTGATTTTACTACAGGACTGCCCGATATGGCCCGATGCAGACTTGATCTTCAGCGGATCTACTGAAACGAAAAAAAGCGCACCGATCTTGTAAATGGTCGGTGCGCCTTTTGAGGTTTAGCGCGTGCGCGGAATCAGCTGTTCTGCGGGGCCTGATTTTTCTCGAGCCACTGCAGACGCCGCTGATCGGGCAGGTGCTTGATCGAGAACTGCTCGAAACGGGCCGTGAAGCCGTCTCCATCGGGGCATGCACCCATGATTCCGACCATGACGGGATGGTTGTCCTGCAGCCAGGCGTTGCGCATGAGCGTGTACTCCTTGTCGTCGAACGAGTAGAAGATCTCGACGGCGTCCAGCCGGCGTACGGCCTTGATCCAGACGTGTTCCACGGGTTTGTCGAGCGAGATGATGCTCCAGTCGCTGGTGTGGTGCGTGACTACGCAGCTGAGGTTGTACTTTCCGTCGACGAATTCGATACCGGCCTTGATGTAGTTTTCGTGGTCGAGACGCAGCATGAGTCCCGACTGGTCGAATCGCGTGCGGTAATCGCCCGAGATGCAGACCTTGACTTCGAATTCGCCGCCGCGGAGCGTGTAGAGGAACGGGGCGTCATCGACGGTGAATCCGTAGTGCGAGATTCGCCAGTAGTCGGTCTGGGGGGTTACCTCCATGATGAGGGCATTTTTTTCGATTTTCCAGATTTCGGGTTCGTTGAACCATTGCATTTTTTCGAGGGATTGAGCCATACCGGGGAGTGACGCGGCGAGCAGGAGCCCGCAGGTGAGGAGTAATTTTTTCATTTTTTTTCTGTTTTGATACAGGTTTGTCTGTTGATTGTTTTTGTTGGGGGCGGCGATGTCGTTTTCGGCCTTTTTGGAGGACAAAAGTGCCGGACGATCCCCAAATCATCATCGTTTTTTGTACTTTTGCAAAGGTAGGGCTCTGTGCCCTGTCGGACAATGCTTATAAATAACCATTTTGAGACACGGGGAAAAGATGAATACCGTTACGCAACTGATCCGGGAGTTTTCGGCGCAGGACTTTTCGCAGGAGCCGTCCGCGGACCGGCTGTTGGCGGCCAGCCGCGCGATGGCGGATCATTACGCGCGGATGGAACAGGCCATCGTGGTTTTGAGTGATCTGCGGGCCAATACAAGCCGTATCTGGTACGGTGGATTTTCGCGTACGCTGGGTTTGGCGAGCCCGGGGGAGCCGCAGGAGGTTTCGTCGATCTGGGAGGAGGAGATCTTCCGGCTGATCCACCCCGACGATCTGGCGCGCAAGCATCTGCAGGAGCTTTGTTTCTTTCATTTTATCAAGAACCAGCCTCGCCGGCGACGCGGCGACTATTGCCTGATGAGCCGGCTGCGGATGAAGACGGCCACGCACGGTTACATGCCCGTCCTGCACCGGATGTTCTATATCGCGGATCCGGTGCATGCTGCGCAGCGGCTGGCCATGTGTCTTTACGGGCCTCTTTTTTTCGAGATGCCTTCGGCGTGCCTGGTCGTCGATTGGATCGACGGCCATACGGAGGAGCTGGAGGTGCCGCGTACGTCGAAGATTCTCTCGCCCCGTGAGACGCAGATTCTGCGACTGATTGACCGGGGGCTGACGAGCAAGGAGATCGCCTCGATGCTCAGCATCAGCATCCATACGGTCAGCCGCCACCGGCAGGAGATCCTCGGCAAGCTGCAGGTGAAAAACTCCATCGAGGCGTGCCGCCTGGCCAAGAATCTGCGGCTTCTTTGAGTGCACCCTGAAGGCGCAGTCCGGAGGGGCGATGGACATATACCACTGTCTGGTTGCGGTGCCCCTCCCCTCGGGTGCCCCTCCCTCTTTCTTTTCCTTCCCCTGCCTTCCTCATCCCCTCTTTCCGCTGCCCCTCTCCCCTCTCCCCTCTCCCCTCTTTCCGTAGCAGTCCGGATTCGGCCGCCAGGTTGATTCTGCCTTCTTTGCCGGTATTTTTGCCTCTGTCGGCCGGAAATTCGTTTCGATCGGACTTGCCTCTTTTGAGACATATTCTGTGGGGATCTGAACTTTTTTATGTATATTTGTAAAATTTTTGAGTTCTGGTTCGGACCGAATGGATCTCCGGGCGGATCAAAAATCACACTGAATGAAGGAATGATACAACCGTTGGAACTGGATCGTGTCGAAAAGCTGCTGTTTTCCGACGCAAAGATAGATCTTGCCGAACTGCCTCTCGACGAGGTGAAAAAATGTTATGAATTTCTGCGTGAATTCTCTGCGGAGAAGGTGATCTACGGAATCAATACGGGTTTCGGGCCGATGGCGCAATGGCGTGTCGATGACCGTTATCTGGAGGATCTGCAGTACAACATCATCCGCAGCCACTCGACCGGTGCGGGCACTCCGCTGCCTGACCTGTATGTCAAGTCGGCGATGATCGCCCGGTTGGGGACGCTGCTTCAGGCCCGTTCAGGAGTCCATCCCGAGGTAGTCGAACTGCTTGCCGAGTTCATCAACCGCGACATCATCCCCTTCATTCCCGAGCACGGCAGCGTCGGAGCCAGCGGCGATCTGGTCCAGCTGGCCCACATTGCGCTGACGCTCATCGGCGAAGGCGAGGTCCACTGGCGGGGTGCATGGCGTCCGGCGAGCGAGGTGCTGCGCGAAAACGGCCTGCGACCCATGCGGATCCACATCCGCGAGGGGCTTTCGATCACCAACGGAACCTCCGTAATGACCGGTATCGGGATCGTCAACCAGTTCTACGCCGAGCGGCTGCTGGACTGGGCAACGCTGGCCACGGTGATGATGAACGAGATTGCCGCCTCGTACGACGACTTCATGGCCGAGGGGCTGAACGAATGCCGCCGCCACGAGGGGCAGCAGGTCATAGCCTGGCGCATGCGCCGGTTGGCGGAGGGTGGAAGGCGGATGCTGCGCCGCGAGCATGAGCTCTACAGCGGCGGCCACAGCGACGTGAAGACCTTCGACAGCCGCCACAAGGTGCAGGCCTACTATTCGCTGCGGTGTGCGCCGCAGATTCTGGGTCCGGTCTACGAGACGCTCCAGGCCTCGCGCCGCATTCTGGAGGAGGAGCTCAACTCGGCGTGCGACAACCCGATTGTCGATCCCGAGCGGCGGAACGTCTTCCACGGGGGCAACTTCCACGGCGACTACATTTCGCTCGAGCAGGACAAGGTGAAGATCGCCATGACGCGTGTGGCGATGACCGCCGAGCGGCAGTTGAACTACCTGTTCCATGACCGGATCAACAACATCCTGCCGCCGTTCCTGAATCTGGGGACGCTGGGGCTCAACTACGGGATGCAGGCGTGCCAGTTTACGGCCACGTCGACCACGGCCGAGTGCCAGACGCTCTCGATGCCCAACTACGTGCACAGCATACCGAACAACAACGACAACCAGGATATCGTCAGCATGGGGACCAATTCGGCGCTGCTGTGCCGGCAGGTGATCGAGAATGTCTTCCAGGTGATGTCGATCCACCTGATCGCCCTGGCGCAGGCGGTCGACTGTCTGGAGATCCGCGATGCGCTGGCTCCGACCTCGCGTCGGGTCTACGACGATGTCCGGGCGATCATCCCGCGCTTTGTCGAGGATGCACCCTTCTACAAGCAGATCGCTCAGGTCGAGGCCTATCTGAAGAACCATCCGCTCAAACTGGAATAAGCGAACAAGATGAAATACGCATTGGTAACGGGCGGCTCCCGGGGATTGGGACGCGCCATCTGTCAGCGATTGGCGGCCCAGGGGTGGCCGGTCCTCATCAACTACCAGTCGAACACGGCGGCGGCCGAAGAGACGCTGCGCACGATCACCGAGGCAGGTGGAGTGGCCGAACTGCTTCCGTTCGACGTATCGGATCCCGATGCCATCGAACGGGCGCTGGAGACGTGGAGTGCCAGCCACCCGGACGATTACATCGCCGTGCTGGTCAACAACGCCGGCATCCGGCGTGACAACCTGCTGATCTTCATGCAGAACGAGGAGTGGCACCGGGTGCTGGACACGACGCTCAACGGCTTTTTCTACGTCACGCGGCGCCTGCTGAAGGAGATGCTGACCCACCGCTGGGGACGGATCGTGAACATGGCCTCGCTGTCGGGTCTGAAGGGGATGCCGGGACAGACGAACTATTCGGCGGCGAAGGCGGCGCTGATCGGGGCGACGAAGGCGCTGGCGCAGGAGGTTGCGCCGCGCAAGGTGACGGTCAATGCCGTGGCTCCGGGCTTCATTGAGAGCGACATGACGAAGGATCTCGACCAGGCGACGCTCAAGAAGCTGGTTCCGGCTGGACGTTTCGGGCGGCCGGAGGAGGTTGCGGCGCTGGTCGCGTTTCTGGTCTCGGACGATGCGGCCTACATCACGGGCGAGACCGTCTCGATCAACGGCGGTTTATACACTTGACAAATAGATAAAAAAGCATACGAACACAGATGGAACGACGAGTCGTCATAACGGGCATGGGCATCTGGTCCTGCCTGGGACAGAATCTGAATGAAGTGAAGGAGTCGCTTCATGCCGGGCGATCGGGCATTGGCGTGGAGAAGGAGCGGCTCGAATACGGCTACCGCTCGGGGCTGACGGGACTTGTCCCGCGGCCGCAGCTCAAGGGGGTCCTCGACCGCCGCATGCGGGTGGGGCTCTCAGAGGAGGCCGAATATGCCTACATGGCCTCGCGGCAGGCCTTCGAACAGGCCTTGATGGACGATGCCTACCTGCATGAGAACGAGGTGGGCATCCTCTTCGGCAACGACTCGTCGGCCAAACCGGTCATCGAGGCGGCGCGGATCATGGACGAGAAGCACGACTCGGCGCTGTTGGGGTCGGGACTGATCTTCCAGTCGATGAACTCCACGGTGACGATGAACCTCAGTACGATTTTCCACCTTCGGGGGATCAACTTCACGGTCAGTGCGGCATGCGCCAGCGGCTCGCATTCGATCGGACTGGGCTACCTGCTCATCCGTCAGGGGCTGCAGGACGCCGTGCTGTGCGGCGGAGCGCAGGAGGTCAACTACTACTCGATGGCGACGTTCGACGCTCTTGGGGCCTTTTCGGTGCGGATGGACGAGCCGACGAAGGCCTCGCGACCGTTCGACCGCGACCGTGACGGACTGATTCCGAGCGGCGGTGCGGCGGCGCTGGTGCTCGAGGAGTACGAACATGCCCTTCGGCGGGGCGCGCCGATTCTGGCCGAGGTGTGCGGCTACGGCTTCTCGTCGAACGGCGGGGGGATCTCGCAGCCGAGCGACGACGGTTCGGTGACGGCCATCCGGCGGGCGCTCGACGCGGCCGGCATGCAGCCCGACCAGATCGACTACGTGAACGCCCACGCCACCTCGACGCCGCAGGGCGACATGTACGAGGCCATTGCGCTGGACCGGGTCTTCCGCGGCACGCACGCCCTGATCAGCTCGACCAAGTCGATGACGGGTCACGAGTGCTGGATGGGCGGAGCGAGCGAGATTGTCTACTCGACGCTGATGATGCAGCATAACTTCGTGGCCCCGAACATCAACCTGGAGCATCCCGACGAATACGCGGCCAAATTGAATCTGACGGCCGTTACGGTTGATACGCAGGTCGATACGGTGCTCTCCAACTCGTTCGGCTTCGGCGGGACGAACAGTGCGCTGGTTATCCGCAAGGTCAAATAACGCCGCGACGATGAAACTCTTCCCTGACTTGGAAAAGCGCTATGCGCACGAACAGCTGACGGCCCGCGAGGCGCAGCGTGCGGCGCAGTTCATCGCCTTCGGACCGATCGTCTTCGAGGTTTCGCGGCTGATGGTGAAGTTCGGCATCCTGGAGCTGCTGCGGGACAGCGACGGGGGGCTGACCCTCGGGGAGATTGCCCGCCGCACGGAGCTTTCGGAGTATGCCGTACGGGTGCTGCTCGAGGCGTCGCTCTCGATCGGGACGGTGCTGGTCGACCCCGAGAGCGACCGCTTCACCCTTTCGAAGACGGGCTGGTTCCTGCTGACCGACGCCTCGACGCGTGTCAATCTGGATTTCAACCACGACGTCAACTACGAGGGGTGGTTCCGCCTGGAGGAGTCCCTTCGTGAAGGGCGCCCGGCCGGACTGGAGCACTTCGGTCCGTGGAAGACAGTTTACGAGGGGCTTTCGCAACTGCCTGCGGAGGTGCAGCGGAGCTGGTTCGGCTTCGACCACTTCTATTCGGACCATTCGTTCGACGAGGCGCTGCGGGTGGTCTTTTCGCGGCCGACGCGTCAGCTGCTCGACGTGGGCGGCAATACGGGACGGTGGGCGCTGCGGTGCGTGGCCTGCGATCCGCAGGTCGAGGTGACGATCATGGACCTTCCGCAGCAGCTGGAACTGATGCGCCGGGCGACGGCCTCCGAGCCGGGTGCGGATCGCATCCATGGCTACGGCTGCAACCTGCTCGATGAGTCGACTCCCTTCCCGACCGACCGGCCGTACGATACGATCTGGATGAGCCAGTTTCTGGACTGCTTCAGTGAGGAGGAGATCCGTTCGATTCTCGGCCGGGCGTCGCGCATCATGACCGACGCGACGCGTCTCTGCATCATGGAGACCTTCTGGGACCGGCAGAAATACGAGACGGCGGCGATGTGCCTGACGCTGACGAGCCTCTACTTCACGGCCATCGCCAACGGCAACAGCCGCATGTACCATTCGGATTCGATGCGGCGGCTGGTCGAGTCGGCGGGTCTGGAGGTGGAGACGATCCACGACTTTCTGGGTTGGGGCCACAGCATCATGGTTTGCCGGAAAAAACAGTAACAAGAACAAAGACAAGTCTACTTACTTAATTGATATGGAAAGAAAAGAGATTGAAGAAAAGGTCAAGGCGTTTCTGATCGACGAACTGGAGGTCGACGAGGAGAAGATTGCCCCGGATGCGCTTCTGAAGGAGGATATCGGCATCGACAGCCTGGATTTTGTCGACATTGTGGTGATCGTCGAGCGGACGTTCGGCTTCAAGATCAAGCCCGAGGAGATGGGCGGGGTGAAGACGCTGAGCGACTTCTGCGACTATATCCAGAGCAAGTTGGGCGACAAATAGCCGGTAACGATGGAGCCTGAAGCGACCCATACCCCGATGGCCCGTGTTTCGACGCCCGAGTGCCCGACTGTACCCGAGTGCTCGACTGAGCCCGAGTCCCCGACTGAGCCTGAGTCCCCGATTGAGCCCGAGTCCCCGACGGCGGCTGAGGCCTCGGCGCACGAGGCGTGGCAGGGCCATACCGACGGGCGTCCGTGGATGCTGCGATCGTTGATCGTGCTGTTCCGCCGCGTGCCCGTGCAGGTGCTCTACGGGGTCATGGGGGTGGTTGTCGTCTTCTACATGCTCTTCAACCGGCGGGGTTACCGTGCGAACCGGGACTTTTTCCGGCGTCGTATGGGCTACGGCCGCTGGCGGACGCTGCGATCGGTCTACGCGAGCCACTACCGCTTCGGCCAGGTGATTCTGGACCGTTTTGCCGTCTACGCCGGCCGCCGCTTCGAGGTGGAGATCGAACACAACGAATACTACCGCGAACTGGTCACGCGCCCCGGGGGCTTCATCATGGTGAGCTCCCACGTCGGGAACTACGAGCTGGCCGGTTATACGCTTCACCCCGAGGAGAAACGCTTCTACGCGCTGGTCTATGCCGGCGAGAAGCAGACCGTCATGCAGAATCGGGCAAGATGCTTCGCCGGAAACAACATCGAGATGATTCCCGTTTTGAGGGACATGTCCCATCTGTTTGCGGCCAACCGGGCGCTGCTGGACGGGGATATCGTCGGGATGCCGGGCGACCGGCTGTTCGGATCGCAGAAGAGTGTGGTCTGTGACTTTCTGGGGGCTCCGGCCCGCTTTCCGCTGGGGCCGTTTGCGCTGGCCGTGCAGCGGGAGGTTCCGATGCTTTCGATCTTCGTGATGAAGGAGTCGGCGAAGCGTTACCGGATCTTTGTCCGGCGAATCGACACGGGCGACGCTACCCTGCCGAAACGCCGCCGCATGGAAGCGTCGGCGAGGTCGTTTGCCGCTCAGCTGGAGCAGATTGTGCGTCGTTACCCGACGCAATGGTTTAACTATTACGATTTTTGGGAACAGCCATGACTTTCGAAGAGATCGACATCCTTGATTTGATACCCCAGCGGCCGCCGTTCGTGCTGATCGACCGCCTGACGGCCTTCGACGAAGCGCGGACTGAGACCCGCTTCACGGTTCGGGCCGAGCACCTGATGTGCGAATCGGACCGGCTGCAGGCGGCGGGTCTGATCGAGAACATCGCCCAGACGTGTGCCGCACGGTTGGGCTACATCAACCTGCTGCATGCCGAGCGGGTGAAGCTGGGTTTTATCGGGGCGATCCGCGATCTGGAGATTCTCCGGCTGCCGCGGTGCGGGGAGACGCTGCACACGACGACCTGGAACCTCGAGGAGGTTTTCCGCATGATCCTCGTGCGGGCCGAGGTTCGCTCGGAGGGCGAACTGCTGGCCACGGCGCAGATGAAGATCGCCGTGAGTGAAATCGACGCCCAAAATTGACCGACGATGAAAAGCGATCGCAAAATCACGAAGGAGCTGGTGGCCTCGAAACATTTCGAGGTGCGTTTCAGCGAGGTAGACTCGATGAACATCGTCTGGCACGGCTCCTACCCGCTCTACTTTGAGGATGCGCGGGAGGCCTTCGGCGCCAAATACGGACTGGGCTACATGGATATTTTCGGCCAGGGCTACTATGCGCCGCTGGTCGAGCTGTCGTTCAAGTACAAGTCGCCGATCGTCTACGGCATGTCGTGCCGGGTCGACATCCACTACCGCCCGACCGAAGCCGCCAAGATCGTCTTCGACTACGAGATACGCCATGCCGAGACCGACGAACTGCTGGCCACGGGCCACAGCGTGCAGGTCTTCATGGACAAGGAGTACCGGCTGGTGTGGATCACGCCGGAATTTTACGCACAATGGAAAGAGCGCTGGAACATGAACTGATCGTCCGCGCGGGCGACTGCATCCTCTCGCCGCTGGGCATGGACACGGCGTCGACCCTGCGGGCCGTAGTGGCCGGGGAGTCGGCGTTGCGCCGTTACGAGGGGTTGTGGAATCTTCCGGAGCCGTTCGTGGCATCGCTGCTCGACTTCGGGGCGGTCGACCGTGCGCTGGCCGACCGTTACGGCGCTGAGCGGCTTCGGGGCTATACCGAATTCGAACGGATGTCGATTCTTTCGGCTGCGGGGGCGCTGGACGAGGCGGGAATTGACCCGTCGTCGGATCGGGTGCTCTTCTTCCTCTCGACGACGAAGGGCAACGTGGCGCTGCTGGAGTCCGACAACCGCTACCGGGAGGAGGTGCTTCCCGACTGGTCGGCGCGCCGGATTGCCGCATTTTTCCGCAATCCGAATCCGGCGACGGTTGTTTCGAACGCCTGTACGTCGGGTGTCTGCGCCCAGATTGCGGCCATGCGGGCGCTCTGGAGCGGGCGTTGCGACCATGCGGTGGTGATCGGCGCCGACCGGCAGTCGCGCTTCATCGTCTCGGGGTTCCAGAGCTTCAAGGCCCTCTCCGCGGAGCCGTGCCGGCCCTTCGACCGACGCCGGACGGGGCTGAATCTGGGCGAGGCGGCCGCGACGGTCGTCTATAGCCGCCGGCGGGCGGAGGAGCTCACCGACCGGGAGTGGGTCGCCTGCCGGGGAGCCATCCGCAACGATGCCAACCACATCTCGGGCCCCTCGCGTACGGGCGAAGGCTCCTGCCGCGCGCTGAAGGCCGTGTTGCAGGGAGTCGATCCGGCGGAGCTGGCCGTAGTCAACGTACACGGCACGGCTACGCCCTACAACGACGAGATGGAGTCGATCGCCCTCGACCGGGCCGGTCTTGCGCAGGTGCCGGTCGATGGTCTGAAGGGCTATTTCGGCCATACGATGGGGGCGGCCGGCGTGTTGGAGTCGGTGCTGACGATGCACGCTCTCGATGCGGGGCTGGTGCTTGGCACGCGGGGATACGGCGAATGCGGCGTATCGCGTCCGCTGCGGCTGACAGCCCGGCATACGGCGACGACGCGGAGCTGTTTCGTCAAGCTGCTTTCGGGATTCGGCGGGTGTAATGCCGCGCTGCTCTTCAAACGGGGAGGAGGCCTATGCTGACGATTCGACGATGGGTGCGCATCACCCCCGCGGGGGCGGTGGTCGACGGGGTTCCGGTTCGCCTCGAACCGTCGGAAGATCCGCTGCTGGTGGCCCTCTACCGCCAACGGGTGGGCGGCTATCCGAAGTTTTTCAAGATGGATCCGCTGTGCCGGGCGGGTTTCATCGCCTCGGAGCTGCTGCTTGCCGGCGAGCCGTCGCGATTCGAGCCGCGCGAGGATCGGGCCGTGGTGCTCTTCACGCAGAGCGGGTCGTTTGCCAGCGACAGCCACTACGCGCAGACGATTGCCGATGCGGCGGAGTACTACCCCAGTCCGGCGGTCTTCGTCTATACGCTGGCCAACATCCTGACGGGCGAGATTGCCATCCGCAACAAGTACTACGGCGAGACGTCGTGCTACCTGCTCCGACGCGACGAGACGGCGACGCTGGCGGCGACGCTGCGCGAGACGTTTCTCGATGCGGGAACGCACGAGGCGCTTTGCGGTTGGGTCGACAGCCGGGATGCGGCGCATTTCGAGGCGGTGCTGTTCCTGGTCGGGGAGGCTCCCGATGGGCTGGAATGGAGCGAAGAGAATATTTGCAGAATTATGAATGACAAATAGTTGATAAAGGTTATATAAAGTTATGGAAGAACTTGTTTTGGAACTCAAGAACGCCATCATCGAGGCGTTGAATCTCGAAGAGGTGAAACCCGAGGATATCGACAACGATGCCCCGCTGTTCGGCGACGGACTGGGGCTGGATTCGATCGATGCGCTGGAGTTGATCGTGCTGATGGAGAAGTGCTACGGCATCAAGCTGCAGGATCCGGCCGCCGGACGTGAGATCTTCCGCAGCATCAATGTCATGGCCGACTACATCGCCAAACACCGCACGAAGTAACCCGCTCAGACCATGAACGAACCGATCTGGATCACGGGTGCCGGAATCGTCTCGGCGATCGGTCTGGACAAGGCCGCAACGCTCGATGCGCTGCGGCACGGCCGGACGGGCATCGGGACGATGCACCACCTGCGGAGCGAACACCGCGAATTCCCGGTCGGCGAGGTGCAGCTCTCCGACGAGGAGCTTGCGGCCCGCCTGGGAATCGCTCCCGGAACGCCGACCATCCGCACGGCCCTGCTGGGGATGCTGGCCCTCGGGGAGGCGCTCGACGAGGCCCGGCTGACGGAGGAGGAGCTTCCGCATGCGGCCTTTGTCTCGGGGACGACCGTCGGCGGCATGGACCGCAGCGAATGCTACTATCCGGACTTCCTGGCCAACGATTCGCGGAACGTCTACATCGCCATGCACGACTGCGGCGCCTCGACGGAGCTGATTGCCGATCGGTTCGGCCGTTTCGGGTTTGTCGCCACCCCGTCGACGGCCTGTTCGTCGGCGCTCAATGCCATCATTCTGGGAGCCAGTCTGATCCGTAGCGGGGAGTTCGATATCGTGGTGGCCGGGGGCAGTGAGTGCCTGACGAAGTTCCACCTGAACGGGTTCAATGCGCTGATGATCCTCGACCGGGAGCCGTGCCGGCCGTTCGACGCCACGCGCGCCGGACTGAATCTGGGTGAAGGAGCCGCCTATGTGGTGTTGGAGCGTGCTTCGTCGGCCCGTCGGCGGGGCGTTGCGGCCCATGCGACGCTCGACGGCTGGGGCAACGACTGCGACGCCTTCCACCAGACGGCCTCGTCGCCCGACGGCGAGGGGGCCTTCCGGGCCATGCGCGATGCGCTGGCCGATGCAGGGCTCGGCCCCGAAGCGGTCGATTACGTCAATGCCCACGGTACGGGCACGCCGAACAACGACGCCAGTGAAAGCGCGGCGTTGCGACGGTTGTTCGGCGACCGGGTGCCGCCCTTTTCGTCGACGAAATCCTTCACGGGCCACACGACCAGCGCCTCGGGAGCTATCGAGACGGTGATCTGCCTGCTGGCGCTGCGGCATCAGTTCCTGCCGGTGAACCTGAACTGGCACGAACCGATGGAGGAGGGGCTCCGCCCGGTGGTGGAGAGCCGCCCGCAGGGGAAGATCCGCCACGTGCTGTGCAATTCGTTCGGATTCGGCGGCAACGATTCGTCGCTGTTACTTTCAAGAAAGGAGGAGGAGTCATGAGACGCATCTATATCCGGGCTGCGGAACAGATTTCGCTGCAGCAGCCTCTGAGCGAGGCCTGGATGGAGTCGCCCGTGCGGGTCGACGCGCCGTGGGCCCCGGCTCAGGATCCCGATTTCAGGGCGTGGCTCTCGGCGGGCGAAAGCCGCCGGCTGGGGCGCATCCTCAAACGGGCGCTGGTGAGTCTGCTGACCATTGTCCGCAAGACGGGCGTCGAACATCCCGATGCGATCTGTGTCGGCACGGGACTGGGCTGCATGGTCAATACGGAGCGGATTCTCGAAACGCTGTGCAACGAGGGCGAATCGATGGTCAGCCCCACGCACTTCATGCAGTCGACCCACAATACGATCGCCTCGCTGCTGGCCATCCACACGCGGTCGCACGGCTACAACATCACCTATTCGCACAAGGATCTCTCGTTCGATCTGGCGCTGCTGGATGCCTGGTTGCAGTTCCGGCAGGGGCGGATTCATACGGCCGTGGTCGGCGGATACGACGAGTTGACGGCGTCGTACTACACGCTGTTGCGGCGTATCGGCTATCTGGGTGCCGAGGGCGAGGGCCCGGGGGCGGAGGCTGCGGCAACGCTGCTCCTGACGGATGATCCGAGCGATGCGCTGTGCGAACTGGCCGGTCTGCGGATCCTCTACCGGCCGGGCAACGGGGAGCTGCACGAAGCGCTCGACCGTCTGCTGGGCGAGGCGGGAGTTGCCCGCGATGCGCTTTCGGGCGTGGTGACGGGCGTCAACGGCCATCGGGCCAACGACGCCTTCTACGAGCGATTCACCGCGCAGCTGCTGCCCGGCGTCCCGACGCTGCATTACAAACACCTCTTCGGAACGAGCTACACGGCCCCGGCCTATGCCCCCTACGTGGCGGCCCATTGTCTCCACCGGGGCGTTATTCCGCCGACGCTCGTCTGCGGCACTACCCCGCTGCGCGACGGAGCGCCGCAGACGCTGCTGCTGGTCAACCAGCGCGACGGCAAACAATGGTCCCTTCAACTGCTTCGGAGCGTATGTGGAAACTGATCTCACTGGCCTTCGTGCAGTCGGTCCTGATGGTGGCCAGCCAGCTGCTGCAGAAGATTGCCGTCACCCGCGCGGGGGATTTTTCGTGGAGCTGGGGCTGGTTCTACCGGTTCTTTGCCAACTTCTACATGATCGGCAGCGGCGTGTGCTTTGCGGCCACGGCCTTCTGCTGGCTGTACCTGCTGAAGCGCTATCCGTTCAGCATGGTCTACCCGATGTTGAGCCTGGCCTACGTGATGGGAATGCTGGCGGCCATGCTCTTTTTTCACGAACAGATTCCGCTGACCCGTTGGATCGGCATTGCGCTGATCATGACGGGCTGCGTATTGATAGCCAGATAACAGGATGAAACACAGACTGATTCTTTGCATGATACTCCTGACGCTTGTTCCGGTGTTCGCCCGGGGGCAGAACCGCGCGCAGGCGGCATCGCCGGAGGAGATCATCGCCGCGATCGACCGCAGCGCCTCTTCGCTGCGGAGCCTGCGGTGCGACTTCGTGCAGACCAAGGAGCTCTCGCTGCTGCAGGATCGGATGGTCTCGCAGGGGGTGATGTACTACCGGCAGGCGGGCGGTCAACTGCGTTGGGAGTATCGGACGCCGTACCGTTATACGTTTGTTCTGAACGGCGATCGGGTGATGATGCGCTCCGACGGACGGACCGACGTCGTAGAGACCTCCGCCAACCGGATGTTCCGCGAGATAGCCCGGATGATGATGAGTACGCTGACGGGCCGCTGTCTGACGGCCACGTCGGATTTCGATATCCGGGTCCGCGCCGAAAAGGGGCTGTGGATCGCGGAACTGACCCCCCGGCGGCGTGAGATGACGCAGTTTTTTGTTCGGGTGAATCTCTGCTTCGACCCGGAACGCCAGCTGGTCACCCGGGTGGAGATGGTCGAGGCGGGCGGCGACCGGACGGTGATCGAACTGAAGAACGTGCAACGGAATGCGACGATTGACGAGAGCGTTTTTGCCATTGATTAGTCTGATGCTGTGGAGCATCGGAACGCTGACGGCCGCCGGTCGGCAACCCTTCTTCCCGACGGCCGAGGGCCAGCGGGCGGAGTATGCCGTGACGCTGGATTTCGGACGGGCTCACCTCACGGGAGTTTGCGTGGCCAAGTGTCTCGATGGCGAGATCGTGGGCACGCTGATGAACGAATTCGGGATCCGGGCCTTCGATTTCCGCTGCAATCCGCACGGCGGGCGGGTCGAACTCTCGAATCTGATGGCGATGCTCGACCGGTGGTATATCCGCCGCACGCTGCGTCGCGATCTTGCGCTGTTGCTGCGCTGCGGGGCGCCCGAACGGCCGTTGAAACACCGGGGGCGCCTCCTGGAACTCCACCCGGACGGAACGCTGTCGCTGACCCATCTGCGCCGGACGCTGACGCTCGGATTCACCCGGCTGAACCCCTAAAACGATCGACATGAAACTGAAAGACGGATTTTTCTACCTCGAAAATACGACGACGGCCGACGGCGAGACCCACTGTGATCTCCGCCTCGATGCCTGCCATCCGATCTACCGGGCCCACTTCCCGGGCAACCCCATCACGCCGGGCGTCTGCCTGATACAGCTGGTTGCCGAGCTGCTCGAAGGTGTTGTCGGACGGCAGCTGGTCCTGAAGCGCATCGTCAACGTGAAGTTCCAGCACGTCCTCTCGCCCGTCGAACATCCGACCTGCCGGGTGACGTTCCGCAGCATCGAGCCCGACGGGGGCGTCTGGAAGGTCAGGGCCGTGGTCCGAGCCGCAGCGATGCAGTTTGCCCAGTTGTCGATGATTTTCGAAGAATCTGCGAACGATGCGCCCGAAAGCCGATAAAACCGTTGCCGAGCCGCGCTTCTGCGCCGTGATCCCGACCTACAACAACGCCGGGACACTGATGGACGTCGTGCGGCGAACCCATGCGCAGCTGGACGATATCGTGGTGGTTGACGACGGCTCGACGGATGGTACGGCTGCCCTGCTGGCCGCTTCGCCGGTGCCCGTTGCGGTGGTCCGCTGCGGCCGGAACCGCGGCAAGGGGCACGCTCTGCGCGAAGGGTTCCGCCGGGCGCGGGCCGAAGGCTTCACCCACGCCGTGACGATCGACGCCGACGGGCAGCACTACCCCGAGGATTTGCCGCGGTTGCTGGCCGCCGCACGGGAGGACCCCGCGGCGCTGATCGTCGGCAGCCGGCCGCTCGACCACGCGAACATGCCGCGCGGCAACACCTTCGCCAACCGCTTTTCGAACTTCTGGTTCCGCGTGCAGACGGGGATCGACCTGCCCGACACGCAGACCGGACTGCGCATCTACCCGCTGGCCGGACTTCGGGGCGAGCGGTGGATGACCTCGCGCTACGAGGCCGAACTCGAACTGCTGGTGGCATCGGCGTGGGCCGGAGTGCGGCTGCGGCCCGTGACGGTGCGGGTGGACTACCCCGAGGATCGGGTGAGCCACTTCCGGCCGACGCTCGACTTTCTGCGCATTTCGCTGCTCAATACCCTGTTGTGCCTGCTGGCCGTGGTCTACGGCTGGCCCCGGACGCTGCTGAGAAAACTGTTGCGATGAGTGCCGACATCCATACCTCCCGAACCGTGCCGCTGACGGCCCGACGGATCGCATACTCCCTGTATTCGATCCTCTTTCTGTGTGTGAGCATGTTTCTGCTGGTGCTGCCGGCCACCTACCTCTATTTTCTGATCGGCGGCTCGACGGAGCGCAAACGCATGCGCCTGCACCGTTTCATCTGTCGGGCGTCGCGCTATGTCATCCGCCGGGTGCCGGGCACGACCTTCACGCTGAACAACGCCGTCGGCGAACGCTTCGAGCGGCCGGCCGTCATCCTGAGCAACCACCAGTCGCACCTCGATCTGATGTGCATCCTGATGCTGACGCCGCGGCTGGTCGTGCTGACCAACGACTGGGTCCACCGCAATCCGATCTACGGACTGGTGATCCGCCGGGCGGAGTTTTACGCTGTTTCGGACGGCATCGAGGCCAATCTCGACCGGTTGGCCGACCTCGTGCGGAGGGGCTATTCGATCGTCGTCTTCCCCGAGGGAACGCGTTCGCCCGACTGCCGGATCCAACGCTTCCACCGCGGGGCCTTCTACCTGGCCGAGCGGCTGCATCTGGATCTGCTGCCGATCTTCCTGCACGGCATCGGCCACGTCCTCCCGAAACAGGATTTCATGCTTCGTCAGGGAGCGATGTATACCGAGATCGGCCGACGCATAGCCCCCGACGATCCGCGCTTCGGCACCGACTACCGCTCCCGGACTTCGGCCGTGCGCCGTCTTTACCAGACCCGTTACGCCGAGATCTGCGCCCGGCTCGAAACGGCCGGCTACTATGCGTGGTATGTCGGCGAAAAGTACCGCACGGCGGGATGGCGGGCCCATCGGCAGGCGTGTCGGCTGCTGCGGCGCAACGACAATTTCCGTTCGACGATCGACACGGCCCCGGCAGCCGGATCCGTGCGGATCGACGACGCCGGGCGGGGCGAATTTGCCCTGCTCTATGCGCTGGTGCATCCGCAGACGGAGGTCTATGCCGTCGAATCCGACCCGAAGCTCCGCGCCGTGGCGCTGCGGGCGCTGTCGCTTCCGCCGAACCTGCACGTCTGCGATCCGGCGGCGGAGGTGCCCTCCACGACGCTCCGCTACCGGCTCTCCGACGGACGGAGCGGCAGTCCGGATAACGGCTCCGGCGACGGAGTCATAAACGTGAGGGTGTTATGAAACGGCGTTGCGTGATTATCGGAAGCGGCCTCGGCGGGCTGTCGTGCGGCGTCATACTGGCCCGGCACGGGTACGAGGTGACCCTGCTGGAGCAGGATGCCCGGATCGGCGGTTGCCTGCAGTGCTTCCGGCGCGGCGCGGCGAAGTTCGAAACCGGCATGCACTTCATCGGCAGCTGCAACGAGGGGGAGGTGCTTTGGCAGCTGTTGCACTACCTCGGGGTCTGGGACGACCTGCAGTTGAGCCCGCTCGATGCGTCCGGGTACGAGGAGATCGCCCTCCGCGGCGAACGCTTCCGGCTGGCGCAGGGGCGCGAGGCCTTCATCGAAACGCTCGCCGCGCGCTTCCCGGCTGAACGCGACGCCTTGTGCCGTTATTTCGATCTGGTGGAGCAGATCGCCACGACCTCGGCCCTGCATGCGATGCGGCGGGGCGGAGCCGATCTGGCCATTCTGGCCGAGTATCAGATGCGCAGCATCGATTCCGTCCTCGGGGAGTTGATCGCCGATCCGCTGTTGCGCGACGTGCTGGTGGGCAATCTGCCGCTCTACGCCGCCGAACGGGGCCGCACCCCCTTCTCGACCCACGCTTTCATCACCGATTTCTACAACCGGAGCGCCTTCCGCATTGTGGGCGGGAGCGACGCGCTGGCCGATGCGCTGGCCCGGGTCCTGAAGCGCTGCGGCGGTCGGATCCTGACCCGCAGCCGGGCCCTTCGGATCCGTTGCGATGCGATGGGAGCCCGGGGGGTCGAGACGGCCGACGGGGCGTTCCATGCGGCCGATCTGGTGATCTCGACGGCCCATCCGCGGCGTACGCTCGAGATGGTCGACAGCGACCGGATCCGCCCGGCCTACCGCAACCGGATCAACGCCCTGCGCAACACGACGGCAGGCTTTACGGTCTATCTGCGCTTCCGGGAGGGGGCGGTCCCCTACCGGAACAGCAACTTCTACGGTTATACGACCGATTCGCCCTGGGGCTGTGAGTCCTATACGGAGGAGAGTTGGCCGAAGGGCTATCTCTACATGCATACGTGCCACGAGGCTCATCCCGTGTGGGCGCGGTGCGGCGTGGTGATCTCCTACATGTCGATCGACGAGCTGACGCCGTGGCTCGACACCCGGGTCGGGCATCGCGGCGAGGCCTACGAGGAGTTCAAGCGGCGCAAGGCCGAACGGCTGCTGGAGGTTGTCGAGCGGGATTTCCCGGGGTTGCGGCAGCAGGTCGAGGCCTACTGGACCTCGACCCCCCTCACCTACCGCGACTATACCGGAACCGAGGGCGGTTCGATGTACGGCGTGGTGCACGACGTGCAGGCCGGGGCCGGCGGCCGGGTCTCCCACCGCACACGCATCCCGAACCTGATGCTGGCCGGGCAGAACATCAATTCGCACGGGATTCTGGGTGTTCTGGTCGGGACGCTGGTCGTTTGCGGTGACCTGCTGGGCAGCGGGACGCTCTATCACGAAATAAACGAAGCAAACCATGGATGAAACGGTACTGATCATCGGAGGAGGTCTGGGCGGCCTCTTTACCGGCGCGCTGCTGGCGCGGAACGGCTGCCGGGTCACGGTGCTCGAGAAGAACGCCACGCCGGGCGGCGGTCTGCAGACCTTCGTGCGCGGCGGAGAGCGCTTCGAGACGGGCATGCACATGCTGGGCGGATTTCGCCCGGGCGGTTCGATCGCCCGGATCTGCCACTATCTGGGGGTGCTCGACCGCCTGAAACTCCGCCCGACGGACCCCGACTGCATGGACTCGCTGCTCTACCTCGAGGAGGGCGAACGCTATGCCATTCCCGGCGGGAGGGAGCGCTTTACGGAGTATTTTGCCGGTCTGTTCCCTCACGAAGCCGAGGGAATCCGCCGTTATGTCGATACGCTCTACCGCCTTTCGGAGGAGGTCGGGATGTTCTACCTGCGCGAGGATTCCGCGTCGATCTTCTCCCACTCGGAGGAGTTTCTCTGCCCGGCCGACGAGCTGATTGCCCGCTACGTCGGCGATCCGCGGCTGCGCGACGTGCTGGCCTACATGAACCCCATGTACGGCGGCGTCGCCCACCATACGCCGGCCTATATCCATGCGTTGGTCAACGTGCTGTACATCAACGGCGAGGATCGTTTCGTGGATGGCAGTTCGCAGCTGGCCGAGGCGCTGGCCGACGTCATCCGCGCGGGCGGCGGACGGGTCGAAACCCGTGCCGAGGCGGTGCGGATCGACTGTGAGGAGCGGATGATCCGCGGCGTGGAGACGGCCGACGGGCGCCGCTTTACGGCCGACCGCTATATCTCCGCCATCCACCCCTGCACGCTGCTGCGGCTGCTGCCCGACGAGGCGCTGCCCCGGGCCTACCGCCAGCGGCTGGACACGATCCCGAACAGCTATTCGGCCTTCACGGTCTATCTGACGCTTCGCCCCGGGGCGTTCCCCTATATCAACCATACGTGCTACTGCCAGACCTCGCACGGCGAGGTCTGGCGCTTCGGCGAATACGACGACGAGTGGCCCCGCGGACTGATGTACATGACCCCGCCGGTGAGCGGCCAGGGTCCCTTCAGCCGGAAGATGATCCTCACCGCCCCGATGAGTTTCGAGGCCGTGCGGCGCTGGGAGTCGACCGCCACCGGCCGCCGCGGCGCGGAGTACGAACGCTGGAAGGAGGAGCAGGCGGCGCGGATGCTCGACCGCATGGAACGCATCTACCCCGCCTTCGGCTCGGCGGTCGAGACGATCCATACGTCGAGCCCGCTGACCATCCGCGACTACTACGGCGTGAAGGAGGGTTCGATGTACGGCTTCCGCAAGGATGCGCAGCAGATCGCCCTTTCGCAGGTCCCGATCTTCACGAAGATCCGCAACCTGCTCCTCACGGGTCAGAACATCAACCTGCACGGCATCTGCGGCGTGCCGCTCACGGCCGTCAATACGGCCGAGGCGCTGCTGGGCGCCAACCGACTGATTCATGCCATCAATACGAAATACGAAACCGACTATGGAACCTTTTGAGAACGATATCGAATACCGCTCGCCCGAGGAGATCAAGGCCTTTCAGGAGGAGCTGCTGCAGCGGGCGCTGCACTATCTGGCCGACCATTCGGCCTACTACCGCCGCATGTTCGACCGCTATGAGATCCATCTGGATCAGATCCGCCACATCGAGGATCTGGTGAAGATCCCCTTCACGGAGAAGAAGGATCTGCAGCTCTTCAACGAGGAGTTCCTCTGCTGCCCGCGGGAGCGGATCATCGACTACGTGACCACCTCCGGGACGCTGGGCGATCCGGTGACCTTCGGCTGTACGGAGCTCGACCTGCAGCGTCTGGCCTACAACGAGAAGAAATCCTTCGCCTGTGCGGGGCTCCGCCCGGGCAACATCGTGCAGCTGATGACCACGCTCGACAAGCGCTTCATGGCCGGACTGGCCTATTTCCTGGGCATCCGCGAGTTGGGTGCCAGCGTTATCCGTGTCGGGAACGGCATCCCCGAACTGCAGTGGGACACGATCCGGCGGCTGCATCCCGATACGATCATGTGCGTTCCGTCGTTCATCCTGCGGCTGATCCAGTATGCCGAGGAGCACGGCATCGACTACCGCCGCAGCAGCATCCGCCGCATCATCGGCATCGGCGAGGGGCTGCGCGAGCAGGACTTCTCGCTCAACCTGCTCGGACAGCGCATCCGCGAGAAGTGGGATGTCGACCTCTTCGCCACCTACTCCTCGACGGAGATGGGGGCCACCTTCTCGGAGTGCGAATACGGTTGCGGCGGGCATGTCCATCCCGAGCTGATCATCGTGGAGATCATCGGCGAGGACAACCTCCCGGTGCCGGACGGGACCTACGGCGAGATTGTCGTCACGACGCTCGGGGTCGAGGGGATGCCGCTGCTGCGCTTCCGCACGGGCGACATCGCCGCCAAGAGGACCGAACAGTGCCGTTGCGGACGGTGGTCCTACCGCCTCACGCCGCTCGTCGGACGCAAGCACAACATGATCAAGCTCAAGGGTACGACGCTCTATCCGCCGGCCTTGAACGACGTGCTGGACAACACCTCCTACGTGGAGAACTACGTCATCGAGGTCTGCGAGAGCGATGCCGGCACCGACCGGGTGATCGTGCGCATCGGGCTGAAGCAGACGCCCGAATTCGATGCGGTGAAGGATCTCAAGGACCGCTTCCGGTCGCGGATCCGCGTGGCTCCCGAGGTGGAGATTCTCCCCGTGGAGGAGATCCAGCGCATCAACTTTCCGGCCAAGAGCCGCAAACCGGTCAAATTCATCGACAAACGCAAATAGCCATGAAAGAGTCCCCATTCGACGATATCCGCCCCTACTACGACGAAGAGATTCCGGCGGCGATGCAACGGATTGCCGCCAGTGAATTTTTCCCGCTGCTGGCGACCTATGTCTTTCCGGACGAGGAGCTGGAGTCGGTGCGCGAGCGCGTCCGGCGCATCCGGACGATCCGCGAGTTCCAGGGCGAGGTGATGAAGCCCGTCAACGAGCAGGTCATCGCCCGCAGCATCACCTCGTTCACCCACGAGGGGCTCGGACACCTCGATCCGTCGCAGCGTTACCTCTTCGTTTCGAACCACCGGGACATCATGCTCGACGCCTCGCTGCTGCAGTACCTGCTCTTCGTGAACGGCCACGAGACGACGGAGATCACCTTCGGGGCGAATCTGATGTCCTCGCAGCTGGTGGTCGACATCGGCCGGGCGAACAAGATGTTCCGCATCGAGCGGGGCGGTAACATGAAGGACTTCTACCGCAGTTCGATGCACTGTTCGGAGTATATCCGCCATACGATCACCGAGAAGCGGCAGTCGGTGTGGATCGCGCAGCGCAACGGCCGCACGAAGGACGGCAACGACCTGACGGACCAGGGCATCGTGAAGATGTTCTGCATGAGCCGGCCCTTCGACAAAATCGAGGCGCTGGCCGAGTTGCACATCGTTCCGATGACGATCTCCTACGAGTGGGAGCCGTGCGACATCCTGAAGGCGCTGGAGTTGTACGAATCGCGCTTCACGCGCTACACGAAGAAGCCGGGCGAGGATCTGAACAGCATCCTGACGGGACTGCTGCAGCCCAAGGGGGCTGTTCATATCGCCTTCGGGCCGTGTCTGGACGAGGAGCTGCTGCGGCGTTACGACGACTGCACCCACAACGAGTACCACCGGCAGGTGACGCGGCTGCTCGACCGCCAGATCCGCAGCCGCTACCGCCAGTCGGCCAACAACTTCATCGCCCACGACCTGCTCTACGGCCAGACGCGTCATGCCGACCGTTATACGCCGGCCCAAAAGGAGGCGTTCCTCGACCGCCTGGGCGAGTTGTCGCGCTTCGACGTGGCGGACGGCGACCTGCTGCGCGACATCTTCCTCGGCATCTACGCCTCGCCGGTGGATTATCTGAACGACTGAAACAACGGACGGTATGGTGGCCTTTTTTCTTCGTCTCTACGACTGGTTTTCACGGCGGCGGGGGTGGCTCTTCGCCCTGCTGGCGGTGCTGTGTGCGCTCCTGCTGGCCGGGATGCTCTCGCTGGGCCGCAACGAGGACATTCTGGATTTCCTGCCCGTGGATACGACCCACCGCCGGGCGCTGAACCTCTATCAGGAGCTTTCGGCCTCGGATCGGATCGTCGCCATCGTCCTCCCGCGCGATACGGCCGTCACGGTGCCGCCCGAACGGTTGGCCGAGGCCGTCGACCGCTTTGCCGCCGAGGTGACGGAGCGCGATTCGCTCCACCGGCTCCGCGACCTGACGACGCGGATCGACTACGAACGTCTGGCCGCCGTCCCGGAGTTTGTCTACGCGCATATCCCCTATTTTCTCGACGAGGGGGACTATGCCCGGATCGATTCGCTGCTTACGCCCGCATACATCGACGCCCAGATTGCGCGTGACCGGATGCTGCTGATGTTCCCGACGGGAAGCCTTCTCTCGCAACACCTCCGGCAGGATCCGCTCAACCTCTTCACCCCGGCCGTCGCGCGGCTGCAGCAGTTTCAGCTCGATCTGAAATACGAACTCTACGACGGGTATATCCTGACGCCCGACCGGCGCCGGGCCGTCGTGATGATGCGCACGTCCTATGGCTCGAACGAGACCGACGGCAATGCCCGTCTGGTCGATCTGCTCTCCGACGCGGCCTCAGCCACCAGCCGGGTGATGCCCGAGGTGGAGATCCACCTGTCGGGGGCTCCGGTCATCGCCGTGACGAATGCCCGGCAGATCAAAAACGACAGTCTGTGGGCCATCTCCATTGCCGTGGTGCTGATTCTGGGGCTGCTCGTCTACACGCTGCGATCGCTGCGGTCGCTGCTGCTCATCGGCGTGACGATCCTCTTCGGCTGGCTCTTTGCGATGGGGTGCCTGTCGCTCTTCCGCGACGAGGTCTCGATGATCATTCTGGGCATTGCCTCGATCATCATCGGCATTGCGGTGAACTACCCGCTGCATCTGCTTGCGCACCTGCACCACGAGCAGCAGATGCGCACGGTTCTGCGCGAGATGGTCTCGCCGCTGGTCATCGGCAATCTGACGACCGTCGGAGCCTTTCTGTGCCTGGTGCCGATGACGGCTCCGGCCCTGCGCGATCTGGGGCTCTTTGCCGCCTTCATGCTCGTCGGGACGATCCTCTTCGTGCTGATCTTTCTGCCGCATCTGGCCGACAGACGCCGGCCGGAGCCGACCCGTGAACATGCGCTGCTCGAGCCCTTGACGCGCCTGTCGTTCGACAACCGCCCGCGGATCTTCGTGGCGGTCTGCCTGCTGACGGTGGTCTTCGGATTCCTGAGCCGCCATACGGCTTTCGATACTGATCTGCAGCACATCAACTACATGACGCGCGAGCAGCGTTCCGACCTCGAGGCGTTCCGCACGATGCTGGGTGGCGACAGCCTGACGACGGTCTATGTGGCCAGCGAGGGCCGCACGTGGGACGAGGCGCTGCAACGCAGCGAGCGGGCTCGCTCGGAGCTTGAACGGGAGGCATCCGCCTGTCCCGGCGCCCGTCTGAAGAGCGCCACGCCGTTCCTCCCCTCGCAGGCCGAGCAGCAGCGGCGGCTGGCCCGCTGGGAGCAGTTTCGCGCGCAACATGCCGCGATGATCCGCGAACGGATGGCCGTGGCGCTGAGTGCGAACGGATTCCGGCCGGATGCCTTTGCCGGCTTCGACGACCTGCTGGAGCGTCGTTTCGAGCCGATGCCGTGGTCGGCCTTCGAACCGCTGGCCGCCACGCTCTTCGACGGGTATCTGGGCGGTGACGGGCCGTGCCCGACGGTCGTTGACCGTCTCGAGGTGCCCCCGAGCCGCCTTGCCGCCGTGGAGGCGAGCCTGCGCGAACGGGTCCCCGACTCCTACAATTTCGACGTGCGGGGGCTGAACAGCACCATTGCCAATGCGCTGACCGGCGATTTCAACTACATCTGCTGGTCGTGCGGCGTGATTGTCTTCCTGTTTCTGTGGTTCTCGTTCGGGCGGCTCGAACTGAGTCTGATGGCCTTCCTGCCGATGACCGTCAGTTGGTTGTGGATCCTGGGAATCATGGATCTGGCCGACATCCGCTTCAATCTGGTGAACATCATCCTGGCCACCTTCATCTTCGGCCAGGGCGACGACTATACGATCTTCATCACCGAAGGGTTGATCTACGAACATGCCTACGGCCGCAAACTGCTCGGATCCTACAAAAAGAGCATCGTAGTGTCGGCGCTGATCATGCTCATCGGCATCGGCACGCTGATCCTTTCGCGCCATCCGGCCATGCGTTCGCTGGCCGAGGTGACCATCGTCGGGATGTTTGCCGTGGTGTTGATGGCCTATATCATCCCTCCGTTCATCTACCGCTGGCTGGTTCGTGATGCGAAGGGGGCTCCGCGCCGGAATCCCGTCACCCTCGGACGGCTCTTCGCAACGGCCGAATTGGGGCTTTTTGTGGCTGTGGAGCAGGCGGCAGCCCTGCTGCTTGCCCTCTTCACGGGCAACAACCGCCGCCTGCTGCGCCGCTTCATGCATCGGGCAGCAGCGTGGAATCTCCGCCATCTGGCGGGCATCCGCTGCCGACAGCTGACTCTGCCGAACGAGCCGAACGGTTCGACACCCGCGCTGTCGGTTTCATCCGCTCAGAAGACGCCGTCGGTTTCGGCAGACTCGGCGGCTCTGACGGCCCCTGCGGTTTCGGGAGTTCCTGAGGCCCCTGCAACCCCTGCGGCTCTTGCAGCTCCTGCGGCTTCTGCAATTTCAGCGCCCCCGGCGACCGGTCAGACCGCCCGGCCGGCACCGCTGTCGCCGGATGCCGGACGCCTGCTGGCCTTCTGCTGCCATACGCCGCTCGATCTGCTGGCGGTGATCGGCTGTTTCGACGATACGATCGTTGCCACGGACCGCCGCCTGCCGCGCGGATTGTCCCTTTTGCTGCGCATGACCCATACGCTGACGCCGCGGAGCCGGGCCCGTGCGGCGTATGATGCCGGACTGCGGGTCGCCTTCCCGGTCGATGAACCGCTCGATTTCGAGGTTCCGACGGTCCCGGTGGGTATCCACGGAAGCCGGGAACTGCAACTCGACGGTGGAGTGCTTCTGGCTGCCGGTACACTGACGGTCGCATGGGGTGCTCCGGCGCTGCGGACGACTGCCGATGCCGCCCGGTCGGTCGAGGCCTTCGAGCGGTCGATGCACCGGATGTGTGCCGATACGGCCTGGTATCGGCCGCAGGTCCTGGCCCGTTACCTCTATAAGGGTCCCGAGGTCGAGTCGCGGTGTCGTCGCCTGCTGCGCGAATGCCAGGCGTTCAGCCGCTGGATTGACGGTGCGGAGCTTCCCCGCCGGGTGGTGATCGTCAACAACGGTCAGGGCGAACTCGGCCTGCTCTTTGCACTGGTCCACCCCGCGACGGAGGTCTATGCCTTTGAGAGCGATGTCGACCGGCTGGCTCTTGCCCGTCATGTGGCCTGTTTGCCCGTAAACCTGCATCTTGCTCCGGAGTCGGAGCTCGATGCCGCAGCCTTTGCCGATGCCCGGTGGTACCTCTTCCGCCCGACGGACGACCAGCGGAGGCGATATCCCTCCGGAGCCGAAGTCTGGGCGTGATGCCGCCGGCGGAGGTCGGCCTTGCGGCATATTCGCTGTGTTCCGGGAGGGGCGTTGGAGTCGCCGCCTTTTGAAATCCTGCGAAATTTCGGGAAAATCTTCGCCGGAAATCGTATCTTTGCGGCGATGAAAGATGTCATGGAACTTTTTGCAGAATTGGGCTCGCGCCTGCAGCGTTTCGGTACGGATGCCGCGACCCGGCAGGTCGTCGAGGCGGCCCACGCCGCCAACGGATGGTTTCTTCCGGAGGAGATCGTGCGGGCCGCGCGCACGATCGGCGAGGAGATGCTGCGCCGCGATCGTCTCGAGGCGTGGCTGGCCGCCTATCCGGCTCTCCGCCGGCCGCATGAGGTGCGGAACGTTCTGGTCATCATGGCCGGAAACATCCCGCTGGTGGGTTTCTTCGATCTGCTGTGCGTGATCATTGCGGGGCACCGCTGTCTGGTCAAACCCTCGACCAAGGACCGTACCCTGATGGAGTATGTCGTTGCCGTGCTTCGGGAGATCGACCCCGAGGCGGCCGTCTCGCTCTATGACGGTAGCCAGCCCGTCGAGGCGGTGATCGCCACGGGCAGCGACAATGCCAACCGCTACTTCCGGGCCCGTTATGCCGGCATCCCCTCGCTGTTGCGGGGCAGCCGCCAGTCGGTGGCCGTTCTGTCGGGTCGCGAAACCGACGCTCAGTGGCGCGGTCTGGCCGACGATATCTGGGCCTATTCCGGACTGGGCTGTCGCAGCGTCTCGCTGCTGTTCTTGCCTCACGGTGTGGAGCCAAGGCTTCAAATGCCGCCTGTAAATGCCAAATACAAAAATAATTATATCCAACAGAAGGCGCTGCTCGAAATGCAGGGGACACCGTTCGTCGATCTGGGAGCTTCGCTGCTGGTCGAGGAGACGTCGTTCCCCAACGCCCTGAGCCGGATTCATTGCGCGCGTTACGATTCGCTCGACGAGGTGCGCGACTGGCTGGCTGCACACGACGACCAGTTGCAATGCGTCGTCAGCGAATGCCTCGATCACAGCCGTCGGGTTGATTTCGGCCGTGCACAGTCCCCTTCGTTGACCGACTATCCCGACGACCGCGACGTATTGGCCTGGCTGGCGTCGCTGAATGGATAAAAATGCTATCTTTGTCTTCGATTACTAAAAAGATTCTGCCATGTCGATGGTTTTCCGATTCCGGATGTTGAGCGACGAGAACGACAATTTCGTGCGCGACTACGAAGTGATGTATGATACGACGCTGCTGGATTTTCACCGTTTCATCCTGCAGTCGCTTGAATACGAGGACTGCATGGCCTCGTTCTTTACGGCCGACGAGCGTTGGGAGCGTCAGCGCGAATTCACGTTGATGGATATGGGCGCCGGTTCGGAGGATGCTCCCGAAACGATGGATCGCGTGACACTCGGTCAGTTGATCCACCACCATCGCGACCGTCTGATCTACCTTTTCGACCTGTTCGGCGACCGGGCCTATTACCTGGAGTTGACGGGTGTCTACGAAGCCGATGACGATTCGACCTATCCGCGCGAGATCTTTGCGCTGGCCGAAGCGCCGGATCAGTACGACCCCTCGAAGACCCATGCCGAGGAGGGTTCGGCCTTCGACGAGATCATGGACGAATTCAAGGATTTCGAAGGAGACGACTCCTACGACGATGAGTACTAAACGGTTGCTGGTGATCGTCGGGCCGACGGGCTCGGGCAAGACGGATCTGAGCATCCGTCTGGCGTTGCATTACGGCGCCCCGATTCTCTCGACCGACTCCCGGCAATTCTATCGCGGCATGCCGATCGGTACGGCCCAGCCCGATCCGGAGCAACTGCAAACCGTTGAGCATCATTTCATTGCCTCGCATGATATCACGGAAGAGTTGAACTGCGGACAATACGCCGAACAGGCCCTTGCGTGCCTCGAACGGCTCTTTGGTGACCACGACTGGGTGGTGGCGGTCGGCGGTTCGGGACTCTACGTGAAGGCGTTGTGCGAAGGGATGGATGACCTGCCGCAGGCGGATCCCGCCCTGCGGGATGAACTGGGCCGACGCCTTGCGACGGAGGGGGTCGATGCGTTGGCCGAGGAGCTCCGCCGGCTTGATCCGGCCTATTACGAGGTGGTCGATCGCAAGAATCCCGCCCGGGTTGTCCGGGCGTTGGAGGTGTGTCTGCAGACCGGCCGCCCCTACTCCGAGCAGCGGACCGGCAGTCGTCAGACGCGCCCCTTCGAGATCATCAAGATCGGGATTGATCTGCCGCGGGAGGAGCTCTATGACCGGATTAACCGGCGGGTTGACCGTATGTTGGCCGACGGTCTGGAGGCTGAGGCGCGAAGGCTCTACCCCTATCGGGCGCTGAATGCCCTGCAGACGGTGGGTTATCGGGAATTTTTTGACTGTTTCGAGGGGCGGACGAGTTACGACGAGGCGGTCGAACTGATCAAGCGCAACTCGCGGCGCTATGCCAAGCGGCAGTTGACCTGGTTTCGGCGTGATCCGGAGATTCGGTGGTTTGGCCCGACGGAGGATGCGGCGATGATCGAATATGTAGATGCACGGACACGTTAATACGTGTCCGGATTTGGCGAATCGGGAATCTTTTCGTAATTTTGCCGTCGCCTTTCATAAGAAAAGAGGGCCCGGATGGTGGAATCGGTAGACACGCCGGACTTAAAATCCTGTGGCCAGCAGTGGCCGTGCCGGTTCGACCCCGGCTCCGGGTACCAGTAAAATCGCTTAATTTGTTGATACAGACGAATTAAGCGATTTTTATTTTTCGGATTTCCCCCACATTTTCCCCACACGTGCTGTGAATGATGTTTTAATCCACTTCTTTTACCCAATCATGCGCATGTTTTATTATGATCTTTCGGGCGCGGCCAGTGGAATATCGGGATAGAGTGCTTCGCAGGGTTGCATCGGCTCCAGAGTTTGCGGACGGCTGGCCGTGCGGAGGAAATTCCAGAAATCTGCGGGAAAGTGCACGACTTGTCCCACATGGGAGCGGAGCGTAGTCAGTACCACACGGCCATCGCTCAGCCTTCCGATGTGTTCGAGCCGTTCGCTGCCGAACATCCCGGGACGGATGCGCAGCACCTCGCCGGTCGTGCGGTTCCAGAGCCGGGCGAAATCCAGTCGCATCGAATCGCAAGCTCCTTTGATCAGCACCCAGTCGTCTCCAAACGGGAGGAGGTTCGACCAGGGATCTACGTTCTGCATCCGGGTAGTCAGGCAGCGGCGCGTATCGACGTCGAGTTCCAGTAGTCGGGCGACCAGTTCCCGGTCCGAGAAGCCGCACATCACCAGTCGGCCGGTTCCGGGGACAGGGATGGAGCCGTTGAATCCGTCGCCGCTCGCTATGCGGAAGCCCAGCGGTGAGAGCGAGCCGTTGTCGTAACGATAGGTCTCATCGCCGTGGGCAAGGAGGACGCGTCCGAGTCCGTCGCAGGCGAACCTGCAAGGGTGCTGCGCCTTGGGCATCGGGAAGCGTTGAACTCGCTCCACTCCCTGCGGATTCATCGTAAGGATCGTGGCGCTCTGCCGGTCGCCGAAGCAGAGTGAGTGGCCGAACCATCGGGGGCGTTGATCGAGGAAAAGAAAGGGCGACTCCTGTTTCGGTAGGTCGCACAGCCGCTTCCAGCTGTTCGCTTCCAGGGGATTCTTGCCCCCGAGAAGCATCCAGCACTGCATGGGCGGAATGTAGTAGAACGCCGCATAGAAATCCATCTCCGGGGAGTAGGTCAGGCAGCAAAACCGGTTCCAACGCACCTTGACCGGTTGCAGCGGACGTTGGCGAAGGTCGGCGACGAAATTCCCCTGCCACTCCTCCGTTTCGCGGCTTTTCCACCGTCCGCTGCAGAAGTCGCCGGCCAGCGCGTCGAGCATGTAGTCGGCATCATCGGGCCATGGCACCTCTTCGCAGGGCATCGTGCGCCCGGGGTCGATTTCGCGGGCCGGAGTGCCCGGTGCGCGCCCCGGCTGCTTCAACTGCCGACAATATTGACCCGCCTTCCGGCAGACCATTTCGAGATTTGCGGCTTCCACCTCGGGAAGTAACGTGAGGAGGTAAATCTCGTCGCCGTCGAGGTCGTAGAGCCGGTATCCGTGGCAGGTCAGTTCCTGCCCGACAGCCGCAAGTCCCTCTTCGTGCGAGCGGCAGGCATATTGAACTCCAATCTCGTCGAATCGGGCGTCGTGCAGCACTGAAATCTCTTCGCCCCACTTTTTCCGCATCTCAGCCAGCGAGTCGTTCACGTCCCCATCGTATTTGAGCAGGTCCAGCGCCACCTCTACGGCCCGCTCGACCTCCGGGGATTTGCTCCTTTCTGCCGACGTGCCATCCGTATCGCTCTCCGCCTCCGGCTGGCCAGGCGTCTCCTCTGCGGCCTGTTCGACCTCCGAAGATTTGCGTCCGAGCTGATCTTCGAGCATCTGAAACACCTTTACGTGGGCATTCCGAATTCCCTGGCTCGTGTAGACCATCACGGGTTTGCGTACCAGGCGGATGCCGAGCCCTTCGAGCGCGTCGAACAACTCCGGGAGCTGCAACGGTGTAAACATCCGGTGCTGCATCACGGGGCAGTCTTCGATGAAGAGATCGCCGTGGCCCTCGTTCCACATGCCGCGTGTCGTGTTGTCGTCGTTGCGGAGCGAGATCTCGTAGCTGTTGTGCTGGCGGCAACTGCCGTAGAGGCTGCGGGGACTGTTCAGCCTGAACGTCAGCACCACGCGCCGGCGCCGCTCCTCCTTCGGTGCTGCCGGATCGGCATAGGGCTCGCCGTCGGAGGAGAATTGCGTGATGACCTCCCATTCGTATGACTCGGGCCACGGGATTCCGGCGGCCTCCAGCCATCGGAAGGCCTCCAATTGGTGCGTAACGGTGTCGTAGAAGCCTTCAATCCGACTTCTGAGTTCCTGCAGGTGGGGAAATGGAAATCCCTCCAGCAGGCGGACAATGCGCCGCAGCAGGAACAGTTCCGCGGGATCCTCGACCATCAGTATGCGCGCCAGCACGAGCAGATAACGCACGGCCTCCGGCTCTGCCGAAAGGGCGAGAAGCGCCACGCAGTACCAGAACCCCACGATATCGTAGTCCTTCGGCAGACCCGTCGTGCGTTGGCGTTCGCACTCCTTTGTCGAGGTCGGGAGGATGGCGTAGTTGTCGAGCGAGACCGCAACGGCCCGCACCACCTCCGCGTCGGCGGCGAACGGCTCCATGCGCAGTACCTCCTTGAGATTGAGCGGTGCGTGAATGAACGATCCAAGTTTGCGGTTGAGTGCATCGATCTTTTCGGCCGTCCCGGGAGTGCATCCGGGCAGCGGGGTGATTTTCAGTGGTGTCATGGTATCGGACTTACATCGGTGAATGAATGGGTATCTTTTTCCCGTGCTGCGATTGCCTCCGTCACCCGGCGGATATTCCGACGGGTATATCCGAACGAGACGATCGAACTGCGCTTGCCGAGGTCATTGATGCTGTTGATCCAGATGCCGCCGCGGTCGTGCGCGACGAAGATCTGTTCACCCCACGTGGCATTCCACCATGCGGGATGGGTGTGTGCGACGAAAAAATCCCGGTCCATGTGGTCGATCGTCCAGTCGTACTGCTCGGCCAGCTCCCGAAGCAAAGCGTCGATCCGCTCCGGCGGCAGCTCCGTTTTTCTCCAGTGGAAGAAAAGCCTGCGGTATTGGAGGCGGAAGAGGACGAAAGCTACCGGGACGCAGACGGCCGCGATCCAGAGAAGCACATTTGTCGGAATCGACGCCATCCCGGTGAGTGTGATGAGAGCCATGAAGAGCGGAAGATAGAGGAGCATGATCGGAAGCAGGTAATGGGTCCAGACCCCCTCGGCGTTGAGCGGCAGCCTGCGGTGTCGCCGTATGAAGTCGGCCGTATCGACCCGGGCTTCGTTGCGGCATCCAATCCGGATAAGGATTTCAGCGAGGAGCAGACAACCGATTCCCGCCACCCATAAAAGGAAGGTAGGAACGGCATTTAGCTCCGGTGCTCCGACCTGGATCGTCAGCACGCCGTCGTAGGCCACCCCGTCGAACGAGAGGTTCCGGCAACGAAGCCGGTACTCACCCTTTTTGGCGGGAGAGAAGCGATAGAAGTGCCGGCAGATGCGTGTGGTCATGCCGTTGCTCCAGGATTCGGAAGAGGAACTGCGGAGCCATGTCAACGGTGATCCCTCCTCCGTGACGATGGCCGGGGTTTGGTCGGCGTATTGGTTGCTGGAGAGCACAATCTCGTAGTCGCCCCGGGCCCGCGGCTGCCCGGCATTGATCGAGAGAGAGCAGCGCACAGTGTCGCATTCCGGGGTGGTGGTGTGGAGCAGGACCGCCCGGGCGGCGTTTTCCGGTACAACGTCGAAGTCGGGAAGGTCGCCCGCCGGAGCCTGTTCGCCTTGTACACTCCAGATCGGAAGTGTCAGTGCTAGCAGCAGTCCGAATCCGCACTGAATAACTTTTTCCATATCACTCGACGGCAGTTTCGAAGGGCGACCGATCGAGCAGGGTCTCCTCGGGAATCCCGGTCGACCGGGGCCAGTAAAACTCATCCTCCGTATCATCAATCCAGAAGAGCGGCAGCATCAGGGGCAGATACTCGAACAGATGTCGGCCGTCGGTCAGGCTTGCAAAGACCACGATGAAGGTATTCATCCGCATACGCTCGTCCCAGGCAAAGCGCCACGAGAGATAGAGGTTCTGCATCCGGCCGGGACGGGTCACTACATCCACATCCCCCTCTCCGTCGGGCATGAAATGGCCCGAGTCGAGCGACAGTTCGCCCAGCTCCATGATGCCCTCGGAGGCTTGAAGAACACTTATGGCCTTGAAACACTCCCCGCGGCGGATCGAGCG
>NZ_CALUHA010000026.1:0-38631 GCF_944320325.1 Alistipes megaguti | reverse complement strand
TTCGCCCGCTTGGACAGCAGAGCGTTCCGCTCCTCGCCCGGGATATTCGGAATGTTGATGTCGTTCTTCTTGCCCCAGCGTTTGCGGTCGATCCAGATGCCCGACGGCACGCGCAAACGCAGTTCCCGCGAAATGTAGACCCGAAAATTGATCTGAGACTCCCCGGCACTGTTCGCCCCCTGAGCCAATACATACGTGACTTTTGCCATAGACTCACCTTTTGATGCTTTGCAAATATTTATATTTGAATACTGCAACAAATCCGTGTCCGCACCGTGTCCGCATTGATGAAAAATTCCTAAAACAGAAAAGGTCAATATCCACTCGTTTGAATTTTAAAATACTATAAAACAAATAGTTATAAAATAATCTAAAATTCAGCCATTTGCATCAGTTTGCACGAATCGGTCCTTGTCCTGGGCACCATGAGCCGCGTCAGACGAAAGTTTGACGCGGTTTTTCGTTTTCAGGGTCCATTCCACCTCCATGGAACGAATGCGGACGTCTCCAAAGAACTCCCTCACGAGAGAGGAAGGGAGAGCAAGATCATTCGACAACGGGGAAGACCGTCAGCCGGAGTTCGGTACACCCGTAGGGAATCAGTTCGAGATATTCGATGTCGTCCGAAATGGCGCGGGCCTTTCCGCCTTCGGGCAACCGCGGCGTATAACGGCCCTCTTCCAGCATCCAGTCGATCCGTTTGACCGGAACGCGGACCTTCACCGGCACCGACTCCCGATCGAAGGGATAGCCGACCTGTGCTGCGGTCTGCGTACGGACAACCTTCGGTTTACATCCCGTCTCGGGGCAAAGGGCGTAGTTCCAGGCCCCGGCGGGTTCCATGCCGAGATGCAGCCGGATGCGGCCGTCGGGAAGTCGAACTCCCCGGCCGAAGGCCCGTAGAGGGCTGCAACAATGGCTCCCTCCCGGCCGCGCAGCCACATGCAGGTGACGGAATTGGGCATGAGGCGGTGGACATTCCCCGAGCAGCAATCCGTTTCGTGCGTGGGACGGCAGGCCATCCAGGTCGAGGTAACGCTGCCGGCCGGTGTAGGCATAGAGCAGCATGGGGAGTTTGAGCTCCTCCATGCAGGTTACGCCGTGCATGGAGAGATGTTCGTCTGGCGGCCGGCATTACCATTCCGATCCTCTTCCTGCTGCTGCTCTGAAGCCGCTGTCCGGGAAGAGCTCACCTCCCGGGCTGCAGAGGTCGCCACGGAGGGCTGACAACAAAAACGGGACGATCCCCAGAGGTTCGTCCCGTTTTTTTCATGCATTGCGTCCAGACATCAGGCTCCGGCCTGCGTCACCTTCAGACGGAAGAGCTCGACTCCGTTCTGACCCGTCAGCAGGACATCCAGCGAACGGTCCGAACCGGTCTCATTCGCCGAGGAGGGATAAACAGTCCAGATCCTATCTACACCACGATACTGGGAGTCAAGCCACGGCTCCGAAACTTCGGTCGTCGTGCCGACCTCGACAAACTTCACCTCACAGCTACCATTGGCTTCCACACCAAACACCAGCTTGGAGGCTGTGGATGCATCCTTCTGGAACGAGACTGCATGGGGAGACTGATACACCTCGGTACAATCCGCATCCATAACGATCGCCGATGTCGCCAGAGGCATATCCTGATTGACATGGATCACGAAGGGCTCCGCATTCCCCGACGAAATCTTGACCATCGCACCACTCTGCATCGAAAATGCCGCATTGGGCTGGAAAGTGAGAATCAACGCCTCGCCGCTTGCGCCCGAAGGGGTCTTGATCGTGCAATAGGCCGGGAGGTCTTCCTCATTTTCAACCGGATCACCTCTCCAGTCGCAGAATACGGCCGTCCACTGATGGGCCGTGGTGGTCACCGTCGTTATCGACACGTCACCGCCCGCGGCCGGTGCCATGAACGTATAGGAACCATACGAATCCGCAGCCAGCGAAATCGACATTTCGGTATTCTCCGGCTCAATGAAGTCCTGCTTCACGGTAAACTCAACCGGCGTGAGCGACCCCGCCTGGATGGCATACGTGGCCGTGCGGAATGCCGTACCGTTGTTGTCGCCGGCCTCGACCGAGATCTCCGAAGCACTCTCCACCTTCACGATGCACCAGCCGGCATCGGCCTCGTCGGCCGAAGCCTTGACCTGCGAAACCCGGATCTCCGAAACCGCGGCATCGGTCAAGATCTCGATCGTCTGCTTCTGGCGCGTAGCCGGGAAGGTGAGGGCCACCTGGGCCGGATCCTTGAGTTCAAGACGGGTTGCCGCCGGCGCCACATCCTTGTTATCGTCGCTGCTGCAGCCGACGAATGCCAGTGCCGCAAGGACCAGCACCGGGGTCAGAAATTTCACCTTTTTCATAACCTGACTTTTTTAGGGAATCATTATCGCTTATTTCACATTCTCGAAGGCCGACTCGATCTTCAGAATCTGGTAGGCGTAGAAATCGCGCGTACGGCTGTCGCCCGATCCGCGACGCTGGCGGTAGAGGTTCAGCACGCGGCGCAGCGTGGCCGTATAGAGCGGCTGCCCGACCTGCATCGAAAGGGCCGGACCCTTCATGTCGTGGCGGTAATAGGAGATCTCGCCCGCCGAAGCCGCATGATCGTGGTTGCACTCCGGGTGGTTGCAGATGAACGGAGGCAGCGCCTCGTCGGCCATCCGGGCCAGGGCGGCCATCGACTCGTCTTCCGCAGCCGTTCCGTCGACATAGGCGCTCAGCTGCAGCTCCGTACCCGAGGGGCCCGTCAGACCGCTGTTCTTGAGCAGCGCCGCAACGGCCGCTCCCTGCAGGTTCATCTCCTCGATGGACAGCGAACCTCCCCGGAGAGCCGAAGCGAAGACCGTCTTATAGGCATCGCTCAGGTAAGTGTCCACACGGTAGATATTCTCCTGACCCGAACGCTCGCCCTGATAGATGCCGCCCAGCGTCGCCGGACTGAAGATCTTGTTGGCCACGCTGGCTGCCGCATTGTCAAGAATCGTCGACGGCTGGCCCAGCTTGTCCATCATCTCCTGCGGCAGCAGCCACGACCGCGCCGTGAGCACCTGCTCCACCAGCCAATCCATGGCCGCCTTCTGACGCTCGCGCGGCAGGTAGCTCATCGCACGCAGCGGACGGCCGTCCTGTACCAGATCCTTGTACACCACGCCGCCCAGGCAGGGCATCACATGCATCAGATAACGCGTATACTGTCCGATCACGGCCGAATACATCGACTGGATCTCCTTGTAGTCACGATTCTCCTCGGCAAACCACCGGCAGAGATTCGCAATGATATACTTGCAGTTCTCAACGCCGTAGTTGCCGGCCTTGATGTGGTCGTTGCCCAGATCCTCCGACTGGTCGGTCGGGTCGCGCGTCAGGAAGATCTGCTGTGCGCCGAACTCGTACATCGGATCGTCGTTGTGTGCGGCGATCAGCGCGTTGAGCAGCGGAAGCTCCTCCTCCGCATCGCGCGTCTGCTCGAAGATGCGGTAGCCCCAGTTGATGGCGTGGATGTCGTAGACGCCGATCACGGGCGGAACCATCCGTACGCCCCGTTCGAAATCACCCCGCTGGGCAATGTAGTTGTTGCGGGCGTAGTCCATGATCGAGGGGGTCGTACCGTACTTCTGCGTGAACGACGGGCTGCGCAGCGAATCCACCGGGAAGGCATAGCTGGCTCCCATGTTGTGCATCAGTCCCAGCGTATGGCCCACCTCGTGGGCGGCCACGTAACGCAGCGACTCGCGCATCACGTCATCGTCGAAGACCTTCTTGCGCACTCGTGGATCGGCGGCGCTCGTCTGGGCGAAACGCCAGTTGTGAACCAGCGAGATGACGTTGTGATACCAGATCACGTCGGCCACCAGAATTTCGCCCGTCCGCGGGTCCGTGTAGCTCGGGCCCATGGCATTGGCCACGTCCGTCACGGCATAGCGGATGCAGTTGTAGCGGATATCGTCCGGATCGAACGACGGATCGTCGGGATAGTCACGCGCCTCGACCACGTTCTTGAAGCCGGCCGCCTCGAAGGCCTGGTTCCAGTCCTCGATGCCCTGCTTGACCGCATCGCGCCACTTGTCGGGGAAGGCGCTGTCGACGTAGAAGACAATCTTTTGGGCCGGTTCGACCGGTTCGCCGCGGTAGTACTTCTCCCACTCGCCCTCCTTGGGCTCCACGCGCCAGCGGTGGATCATCGCATGCGTGAGAAGCTTGTCCTCCGACGAGGTGTAGGTGTAGAACTTCGAGCTGAAGTAACCCACCCGGTTGTCCTGGTAGCGGATCTTCATCGGCTCCTCGGGCAGCTCGAGAATCGAGCGCCGAACGGTCACCGTATAGCCGTTCGATTCGGTCGAATAGTTCAGGATGCTCGTAATCTCGAGGTTCTTCTCGAAGACCTTCACCTCCTTGAGCTTCGATCCCGAGGCGTCGTACGTCGCTCGCATCTCGCCCGGGACCATCGGGCTCTGACGGATCGGCGTCAGCAGCTTGTCGTTCGAAACGAAGAACGACGTCACGTCAATGAGCAGCGTATCGTTGCGGCTCGCCTTGATCTTGAAGGTCCGTGTGATGGGATCCTGCACGTTGCGGCGGAACGAACGCTCGATCGGGTCGTTCGGTGCCACCCGTGCCCAGTGGTTCACCTTGTGCAGGTAGACGTTCGACGTATCGGCCGAAAAGCGGATCATGAAGGGTTCACCCAGCATCTGCCCGGCGACAAAATTGGTATTCTGACTGATCTCCGAAACCCGGTTGGCCAGCAGATAGCTGCCCTTCAGGTTGCGCGGCGTAATGGCCAGCAGCAGTTCGCCCTTCCTGGTCACGTAGTAGTCAAACAGGCCCGAACCCTTCTGGGCCCCCTTGACCGCCTTGTCGAACTTGTCCTCCTTTTTCACGGAGTCGGCCTTCTCGGTCTGCTCCATCTTCTTTTTCTTGCGCGAGAAGGGCCAGATCTGCTCGGCTTGCAACGGGCTGCAGGCCAGCAGTACCGCCGCCACAGACAGAATCAACTTCCTGTTCATCTCTTGTAGCTTGTAAATAATTGATTATTAGATTATTGAATTTAAAGCTCCTTGAACCACAGCGACCGGATGGATTCGAAACCCGACCAGTCGGCATGTTTGTCGGCCGTCAGAGGGTGCGAAAGTCCCGACAAACTGTTTTTTAGGATTTGGCAATAGGCAAAATCTGGTGTTGTCGCTTTAAAGTTATATGTTTAATTTGGAAATAGCAAAATCAGTCGCTCCGGGACCCGGGTAAAAAAGCCATCCAAAAGGGCTTCTGAGGCAGTTTGTGGACAAAAAGTCATTCCTTCGTTTCATCCAGAACCCGAAAGCGCAAAATCGCCCTGTCCCGTTACGAAATAAAACCGAATCCAAAGCCCGGAAGCGTTTTGTCCGATCCGCCCATTTTACTACCTTTGTAAAGCGTCCGGACAGACGACTCCGAAAACGGCGGATCCGGTCTTCCGAACGCGCCAAAGCCCAACGGACCCTTAACCAGCCACGACATGAAGAAAAAGACGCTTCTGCAGGCGATGCTCGGCGCTGCCGTCGCCCTCTCGTCCTGCTCGCACGACACCTCCGTCACTTCGCCCGACGGCCGCATCCGGGCTCAACTCTCGCTCGACGAGCGGGGAGTCCCCGCCCTAAGGATCGACGTCGACGGGAGCCCGCTTCTCGAAGCCCCGCGGCTGGGGCTCGAGGCCGACGGCCTCAACCTTGCCTCGGGATTTACGGTCGAACACGTCGAGCGGCAGTCGCTCGACGTGACCTGGACACAGCCCTGGGGCGAAAACCGCCGGATCCGCGACCATCACAACGAAACGGCCGTGACGATGCAGAATCCCGAAGGGGTCGCACTCACCGTGCGCGTGCGTCTGTTCGACGACGGACTGGGATTCCGCTACGAATACCGCACGCCGGCCGACTCGCTCCGAATCACCGACGAACACACGACACTCCGCTTTGCACAGGACGGCCTCTCGTGGAGCATCGACGGCAGCTATGAAACCTACGAACTCCCCTATCGCGAGCAGCCTCTGTCGGCCGTCGAACGGGCCAACACCCCCTTCACGTTCCACCTCGGCGAACTCTACGGTTCGATCCACGAGGCGGCGCTCTACGACTTCCCCGAGATGCATCTGCTGCGCGAGGATCCGCTCTCGTTCAAGGCCGAACTGGCCCCGCTGCCCGACGGCGTGAAGGCCCGCGTCAAGGGGTGTTTCGTCACCCCGTGGCGGACGTTGCAGATCGGCCGCCGGGCCGTCGATCTGATCAATTCGGCGCTGATCCTGAATCTGAACGAGCCCTCAAAGATCGACGACACCTCGTGGATCCGGCCCCAGAAGTACGTCGGCGTCTGGTGGGGCATGCACCTCGGCACGCAGGTCTGGACCCAGGGCCCGCGCCACGGCGCCACGACCAAGAATGCCCTGCGCCACATCGACTTCGCCGCCGCGAACAACATCCAGGGCGTGCTGTTCGAGGGTTGGAACCGCGGCTGGGAGAACTGGGGCGGAAACCAGCAGTTCGACTACGTGGAACCCTACGCCGATTTCGATCTGGAGCGCATCGCCCGCTACGCACGTGACAAGGGCGTCGAACTCTGGATGCACAACGAGACCGGAGGCAACATCCCCGACTACGAGGCTCAGATGGAACGGGCCATGAAGCGTTATGCCGAACTGGGCATCCACACCCTCAAGACGGGTTATGCCGGCGGATTCAGGGACGGATACTTCCACCATTCGCAGTACGGCGTGCAGCACTACCAGCGCGTCGTGGAGCTGGCCGCCAGGTACGGCATCATGCTCGACGCCCACGAGCCGATCAAGGAGACCGGCATCCGCCGCACGTGGCCCAACATGATGACCCGCGAAGGGGCCCGCGGCATGGAGTGGAACGCCTGGTCCGAGGGCAACTCTTCGGAGTATCTCTGCACGCTGCCCTTCGTGCGGCTGCTGAGCGGCCCGATGGACTACACGCCCGGCATCTTCGACATCTACTACGACCGTGCCAAGGCCGATACGGGACGCATCCAGTGGAACGGCGACAACTCCCGCTGCTCGATCAAGACGACGCTCGCCCGCCAGATCGCCAACTGGGTGATCATCTACTCGCCGCTGCAGATGGCCGCCGATCTGATCGAAAACTACGAGGGGCATCCGGCCTTCCGCTTCTTCCGCGACTTCGACGCCGACTGTGACTGGTCCGAGGCACTGCAGGGCGAGATCGGCGACTGGATCGTCGTGGCCCGCCGCGCCGGCGAACGCTACTTCCTCGGCGCCGGCACCAATGCCGAGGCACGGACCGTCGTCCAGCCCCTCCGGTTCCTCCGACCCGGGGTGACCTACACGGCCCGCATCTACGCCGACGACCCCGCCTCGGAGCTCCGCACCGCCTACCGCATCGAGGAGCGGCAGCTGACCTCGGCCGATTCGCTGCGCATCGTCATGGCCCCCGACGGAGGGTGTGCCGTGACCTTCGAGCCCCTCGGCAAATAGACACGGGGAGAGTTCGGCAACAGAGTCCGGCAGCGGGGTCCCTTCTTTCCTCCCTGCGGAGACGGCGGGCGATAATGCCCCCCAAAAAGCTACGGCCCGGAAACAGATTCCGGGCCGTAGCCATACGTTTTCCGTATCTCGGAGACTATGCCTGCTCTTCGGCCGCCTGCACCTGCGCCTCCTTTTCGGGGTCGTGCGAGAAAGGAACCACCCACGTGAGGATGAAGGCCGGGATCGTGGCCAGCAGCGACCACAGGAAGAAGGCCCGATAGCCGACGGCATCGCTGATCACACCGCTGATCATGCCCGGAAGCATCACGCCGAGGTTGGCCAGCGCCGTACCGAAGGCATAGTGGGCCATCTGGTGTTTGCCGGGTGCCACCTGCTGCATGATGAAGAGCGTCAGGCCGACATAACCGAAGCCGTAGCTGAAATATTCGAAGACGATCGCCGCGCAGACCATCACCGGATTGGTGGGCTGCAGCCATGCCAGCAGCGCATAGACCGCAAACGGCACGTTGAAGATGCAGCACAGCGGGAAGAGCGCCCGCTTCAGTCCGCGCCACGAGATGAAGTATCCGCCGAGAATCGACCCGATGACGAAGGCCGCCACTCCGAACGTGCCGTAGTAGAGTCCGATCTGGCTCTTGGTCAGCGCCAGCCCCTCGTCGGCAATCGGCGACTTGAGGAACAGCGGCACGATCTTGATGACCAACCCCTCGGCAAAGCGGTAGAAGACAATCCACGCGATATAGATCCAGATGTAGCGTTTGCGGAAGAAGAGCCGGAAGACCTTCCACGTCTCGCGCATCGTCGAGCGCAGATTGCCCCCCGCCTGCACCGTGGCGGCTCCGCCCGAGGGGAGGATCCGCAGGTGGTAGATGCCCAGCAGGAAGAGCAGCGCTCCGCTCGCCCCCATGATGATCATCCAGGCGTAGAGCGATCCGAAATGTTCGTCGAGAACGCCCGCCAGATAGACCAGACCGCCCATGGCCGTCACCTTGGCAATGTTGTAGAAGGCCCCCTGCCAGCCGATGTACTGTGCCTGCTGCGTGGGGGTGAGTTCGTGGATGTAGAGGCCGTCGAGGGCAATGTCGTGGGTCGAGCCGCTGAAGGCCAGCACCGCCATGATCGCCACCACATAGGGGAAGAAGTTCGGCAGCGGAAGCGCCATGGCCACCAGCGCCAGCGATACGCCCGATAGCAACTGCGTCGCCACGACGAAGAACTTCTTCGTGCGGTACATCTCCAGCAGCGGACTCCAGAAGGGCTTCAACGACCACGGAAGAATCAGCAGCGAGGTCCAGAAGGCCACCTGCGCATCGCTGATCCCGAAATCATTGAACATGATCGGGGCCACCAGGCTGAGCATGATGAAGGGCAATCCCATGGCAAAGTAGGCCGTCGGGACCCATGCAAGGGGAGATACTTTCTTCGGAGTCATAAAGGTTCAGGTCAACGTTTCCGACGCAAAAGTAACCAAAAAAAACATCCGCACAAAACTCCGCCCCGGCAAACACCCTAACCGGCAACCGCTTTCCGGCAAAAGAGAACCCGTCCGGCCGGGCGGAGGGTTCCGGTCGATCGTCTGACCGGGCTCCGCAACCGACTGAACAAGGCCGACGCCTCCGAGGCGGGATTCACCCGCACGGGATACATCAGCGGCAATGTCGCATACCGCTTCGGCGGAGCGGAAAACGCCGCCCCCAAAACGCCCCGCAAAGATCGCCCCGCAGAGATCGCCCCGCAGAGACGCATCAGAGCATCTTTCGCACCCAGCGGAAGAGCCGGTAGGGCGGATAGCGGAAAGGCAGGTCGATGCGCCCTGAAACCTCCAGCATCGAACGCCGGTGCGAAAAGGCCTCGAAACTCTCCCGACCGTGATAACGTCCCATGCCCGAGTTGCCCACACCGCCGAACGGCAGATGATCGTTGGCGATGTGCATGACCGTATCGTTCAGACAGGCTCCGCCCGAGGTCGTGCGCGCCAGAATCTCCCGTCCCGTCTCCTCGGGACCGAAATAATAGAGTGCCAGAGGCTTCTCACGCGTCGTGACGAACTCCACCGCTTCGTCCGTCGTCCCGAAGATCAATACGGGCAGCACCGGGCCGAAAATCTCCTCCTGCATGACCGGCCATTCGGGATCGACATCACCCAAGAGCGTCGGGGCGATGTAGCGTTCCGCGGCATCGGTCTCTCCGCCGAAGAGGATCCGCCCCCGCGTCAGGTAACCGGCCACCCGTTCGTAGGCCCGTTCGTCGACCAGCCGCGCATAGTGCGGACTGCGGCGGGGATCCTCGCCGTGCAACTGTCTGACGGCGTCGGCAAAGGCCCGGACAAAGTCGTCGCGCAGCGTACGGTGGATCAGCATGTAGTCGGGAGCCACGCACGTCTGACCCGCATTGATGCTCTTCCCCCAGGCGATGCGCCGCGCCGCAATCCGCAGGTCGGCCCCGCGATCGACGATACAGGGGCTCTTGCCGCCCAGTTCGAGGACTACCGGAGTGAGGTGCTCCGCCGCGGCCCGCATCACGACGCGTCCGAGGGCCGGGCTCCCCGTGAAGAAGATCACGTCCCAGCGCAGGGCGAAGAGCTGCGTGTTGACCTCGCGTCCGCCCTGCACCACGGCCACATACTCCTCGTCGAAGATCTCCGCAATCAGCCCCTCCAGCACGCGGGCCACGTGCGGCGTGTGGGGCGAAGGCTTCAGCACGGCGGTACAGCCCGCCGAGATGGCCCCCACCAGCGGATTGAGCAGCAGCTGCACGGGGTAGTTCCACGGTGCAACGATCAGCGCCTGTCCCAACGGTTCGGCCACGATGCGGCTCCGCGCCGGCTGCAGCTTCATCGGGGTCGGTCGCCGCTCGGGACGCATCCATTCGCGCAGGTGGCGCAGATGCTGGCGGATTTCACTGCGGATGATGCTCAGCTCGGTGAGGATGGCCTCCTCGTGCGACTTGTGCAGATCCTGCCACAGGGCGTCGCACAGGCGATCCTCCCAGTTGACCAGAGCGGCATCGAGCCGGCGCAGCATCGTGCGGCGGAACTTCTCCGGGCGCGTGGCGCCCGTGCGGAACCAGGCTTTCTGGGCGGCGGCCAACGCCTCGATGCGGGCCGCAGGGGTATCCGTAAGGGTCATGATTTCGGATTTTACGGCTTATGGTAACCTACAAAGGGAGTGCCGCAGCGCATGTGTGTGTGGCACTCCCCCCTTTTCGTGCGGGACTACTTCTTCTCCCGGAAGATATTCAGATGGGCCAGCAGCGGATTGCGGCGGTCGAGCATCACAAACTCGGCCAGCAGCAGGACAAGCGCCGCGATGAGCAGGTACTGATACTGCTCGTTGAACTCCTCGAAACGGATGGTCGACAGTTCGGTCTGCTCCATGTCGTTGATCGCCTTGACGATCTCGTCCAGACCGATCGACTGCTTCGTGGCGCGCACATAGGCGCCGCCCGTGATGTCGGCGATCTTGGCCAGCATCTCCTCGTTGAGCTTCGAGACGACCATTTCGCCCTTCTCGTCCTTGATGAACTCGCCGTCGATCTGAATCGGCGCACCCTCGGGGGTGCCGATGCCGATCGTGAAGATCTTCACCCCCTGCTGGGCAGCCCGTTCGGCCACGGCCAGGGCGTCGTCCTCGTGGTTCTCACCGTCGGTGATCAGGATGATGACCCGTCCGTGGTTCTGCTCCGTGTCGCCCGAGAACGACAGCAAAGCCTGCTCCAGGGCCTTGCCGATAGCCGTGCCCTGTTCGGAGACCAGCGAGGGATCGATCCGCCGGGCAAAGGCCTTGGCCATGCGGTAGTCCGAGGTGATCGGCAGCTGGACCTTCGGTTCGCCGGCGAAGACCACCAGCCCGACACGGTCCTGCTCGAGGCCGTCGAAGAGTTTGCCGATGGCGTATTTCGTCCGTTCGAGCCGGTTGGGTTCGAAATCCTCGGCCAGCATCGAATTCGAGACGTCGACCACGAGCATCATTTCAATCCCCTGGGTCTTCTCCTCGCGGAGTTTCGACCCGAACTGGGGACGCGCCGCGGCCAGAATCAGACACAGAACCGCCCCCAGCAGCAACAGAAAGCGCAGCGTGACACGGCCGGTCGAGACCTCGGGCATCAGCTCCTGCAGCACGTCGGGATGACCGAAGCGTGCGATCCGCTTGCGGCGGCTGCGGGCCGCAAGCCAGAAGAGCGCCACCATCACGGGCAGCACGACCAGGAGCCAGAGATATTGCGGATTGGCAAAACGAAACATGACGGATGCTTTTTACGGAATACGTTTCAGAACGAGATTCGACAACAGGAACTCCACGAGCAGCAGGGCCAGCGCACCCAGCACCCAGCCGAGGAACTGTTCGTGATAGGCGACGTGTTCGAAAACCTCGACCTTGCTCTTCTCCAGCTGGTTGATCTCGTCGTAGATAGCCTTGAGCTTTTCGTTGTCCGTAGCACGGAAATACTTGCCGCCGGTCATCTCGGCCATGGCCTGAAGGGTCTTCTCGTCGATCTCGACCTTCTGCTGCACGAAGGTGATGTTGCCGAACATGTCCACGGCCGGATAGGGGGCCGTACCCATCGAACCCACTCCGATCGTATAGACGCGGATGTTCTGTGCCCGGGCAATCTCGGCGGCGGTCATCGGGGTGATCTGTCCGCGGTTGTTCACACCGTCGGTCAGCAGGATGACAACCTTCGACTTGGCGTCGCTCTCGCGCAGGCGGTTGATGGCCGTGGCCAGACCGTTGCCGATGGCCGTACCGCTGTCGTCGATCAGGCCGCTGCGGATCCGCGCCAGCAGCGTCTGCAGCGTACTCTGGTCGGTGGTCAGCGGGCTCTGCGTGAAGGCCTCGGCGGCGAAGGCCACCAGTCCGATGCGGTCGCCGTAGCGGTCGGCGATGAACGATCCGGCCACCTCCTTGGCCGCCGTGATGCGGTCGGGCTGGAAGTCGCGGGCCAGCATCGAGGCCGAGACGTCGATGGCCAGCATGATGTCGATGCCCTCGGTGTTGGTCGAGACGTTCTCTTCGACATCCTGGGGCCGGGCCAGCGCCACGATGAGCAGCGAAAAGGCCGCGGCGCGCAGCACGAAGGGCAGATGCCGCAGGTAGTAGCGCACCGTGCGCGGAGCCCCCGCGACGCCCCGGACGGTCGAGATCTGAATGGCCGCACCGCCCTGCAGCGTCCGCCACACGTAGTAGCCGACCATCGGCACGAGCAGCACAAGCAGCCATAGATAATGGGGTGAAGCGAAATGCATAGTCTACAAACGTTTTTACCAGTTTTTCCGGCCGCGAACCACCACGCCCTTGGCCTTCTCCTTGAGCTTCTCCTGCGTCTTGTCCTCCTGGGCCTGGATGGCATCGAGCATCTGCTCCTGCTCCTGCGGCGAGATGCCCGAAGGCGTCGGCTGACCCTCGCCGGGTTTCTGCTCGCCATTCTGGTCGGGATTCCCGTTCGGATTCTGCGGCTGGTTCTGCTGCTGATCCTTGCCCGGGTTCTGCTGCTGCGGATTCTGCTGCTGTTGCTGATCCTTGTTCCGGCCCTGATTCTGGTTCTGACCCTGATTCTGATCCTTGTTCTGCTGCTGATCCTGATTCTGGTTCCGGTCATTGCCGCCGCCTCCGCCGTTCTGGTTCTGGTCCAGAAGCCGCTTGGTGTAGGCGTAGTTGTACTTGGTCTCCATGTCCGCAGGATTCAGACGCAGCGACTGCTTGTAGCTCTCGAGCGCCTCCTGGTACTTTTTCTGTTTGAACTGGGCGTTGCCGAGGTTGTAGAAGGCTTCGGCACGTTCCGTGTCGCTGCGCAGCGTGTCGGCCGCGGCCTGCTGCATGGTCTGCTCGGCACGGTCGAAACGCTCGGCCTTGTAGAGGGCGTTGCCCAGGTCGTACGTCGCCTCGAACAGCCCCGGTGCGGCCTTCAGCGCCGCCTCGTAACGCTGGATCGCCGTTTCGTACTCCCCCTTGTTGTACTGCCGCGTACCCTTGCGCACGAGCGAACGCTCGGGCAGCTGCTGCGCCTGCACGCCGGCCGCCGCAAAGAGTAGAACGAAGGTAATGGATAGTATTCTGTACATCGTTGTTGCGTTTAATTCTGCATCGGATCCTCCGGCGGCTGGACCGTCGTCTCCTCGACGAGCTTGGTCTCCTCGACGAAATAGTAGGCCTTCAGATAGTCGGACTCGTTCTGCTCGGCATCGGGCGTCGCCTTGGCAAACTTCACCAGATCACCGTCGCGCAGGATCGACTCCATATCCCGGCGGGCCTTGTCCGGAAGCTCCTCACCGCGCATCGCCGCGATGATCTCGTCGGAGGTCATCTCCATGGCGCCGACTCCCCACCGTCCGGCGATGTAGGTGCGCAGGATGTCGGTCAGACCCGAATAGTACTGCTTGTGGCGGTTGTTCTGCCAGAGTTTCTGGTTGTGGAGCGCCTCGAGGGCCTGGATGGCGGCCACGTGCGGCGGCAGCGGCGGCGCCGGCTTGAACAGATCGCCGAATCCCTTGCCGTGTTTGGCCAGCCAGCGGTGAAGCCCCCACGCCCCGGCCGCCAGAATCAGCAGGACAAGAAGCCCCCACAGCAGGTAGCCCCGGATCTCGCGCAGCTGGAACGGAAGCGTCTTCTGCCCCTTGAGGTCGTAGATCGACTGCGAGGTGGAGTCGATCTGGAAGGTCGCCACCTCCAGATAGAGCGAATCACGGCTGCGGAGCGTATCGAGGATATTCTTGTCGGCATAGAGCACCTGGGCCACGCCGAGGTTGTACTTGCCCTCGTCGAAGGCCGCCAGACGGTAGCGTTTGCGCAGCCGGAGGTGCCGCCCGTCGCGTTCGAGCGTATCCACGGGGAGACTCTCGACCAGTTCGAGCTTGCCGTCGCGGGGGTCGAAAACCGGAAAGTCGACCACCTGAACCAGGTCCTTCTCCACGTCGATGACGTAGTCGAAGCGGTCGCCGATCATGATGCTGTCGGGCTCGATGTGCGCCGTGACGACGGGCATATTCTGTGCCCGCAACGAGCCGCCCGCAAGGGTCAGCCCGACAAACAGGGCTATGGTTGAGAGACGTTTCATCGCTGTTTGAAAAGTTTCATCAGTTCGGCGACGTAATCGCCGTCGGTGGAGATCGTAGCCGTATCGATGCGGTTGTGTTTGAGCGTGGAGTCGATCCGCTCGCTCAGCTCGCGCCACGAGGCGGCGTAGTGATCGCGCACGGCACGCGACGAGGTGTCGACCCAGACCTTGCGCCCGCTCTCGGCGTCGCGCAGCTCGACGATCCCCACGTCGGGAAGTTCCGTCTCGCGGGGGTCGTAGACCCGGATGCCGACCAGATCGTGGCGGCTGCCGGCGATCTTCAGCGCATCGTCCAGCGCCGCACGGTCGTCCGACGAATCCATGAAGTCCGAGAGGATGAAGGTCGTGCAGTGCTTCTTGTTGACGTTCGTCAGAAAGCGGATCGGCTCCGAGAGCTTCGTCCCCGTGGATTGGGGTTGGAAGCCGATCAGCTCGCGGATGATCATCAGGATGTGGCTGCGCCCCTTCTTCGGGGGGATGAACTTCTCGACACGGTCCGAAAAGAAGATGCACCCCACCTTGTCGTTGTTCTGCGAGGCGGAGAAGGCCAGCACGGCGGCGATTTCGGTGATGATGTTCTTCTTCAGGCGGTCGGTCGAGCCGAACATGCGCGAGCCCGAGACGTCGACCACGAGCATCATCGTCAGTTCGCGCTCCTCCTCGTAGACCTTGATGTGGGGTTTGCGCGAACGGGCCGTGACGTTCCAGTCAATGTCGCGCACGTCGTCTCCGGCGCGGTATTCGCGGACCTCGGAAAACGACATGCCCCGTCCGCGGAAAGCCGTATGGTACTTTCCGGCAAAGATCTCGTTCGACAGACCCCGGGTCTTGATCTCGATCTTGCGGACGCGTCTGAGAATATCGTTCTCGCTCTCCTGCATCATTAGGGCACGATTACGTTGTTCAGGATATCGGTGATGATCTCCTCGGTGGTGATGTTCTCGGCCTCGGCCTCGTAGGTCAGTCCGATACGGTGGCGGAGCACGTCGTGGCAAACGGCGCGCACATCCTCCGGAATGACGTACCCGCGGCGCCGGATGAAGGCGTAGGCACGGGCGGCCTTGGCCAGCGAGATCGACGCACGCGGCGAACCGCCGTAGGCGATCAGGTTCTGGAGCTTCTGCAGGTTGTACTCGGCCGGTTCACGCGTGGCGAAGATGATGTCGACGATGTACTTCTCGATCTTCTCGTCCATGTAGACATCCTCGACCACCCGGCGGGCCTTGACGATATCCTCCGGCGTAATGACCTTGTTGACCTGGGGCATGCCGGCTCCCGAGAGGTTCATGCGCACGATGTCGCGCTCCTCCTGCTTCTTGGGATAGGAGATCCTGGCCTTGAGCATGAAACGGTCGACCTGTGCCTCGGGCAGCGGATAGGTACCCTCCTGTTCGAGGGGATTCTGCGTGGCCAGCACCAGGAAGGGCTGCGGCAGGGGGTAGGTATTGTCGCCAATGGTCACCTGACGCTCCTGCATGGCCTCGAGCAGCGCCGACTGCACCTTGGCCGGCGAACGGTTGATCTCGTCGGCCAGCACGAAGTTGGCGAAGATCGGGCCCTTGCGAACCACGAAATCCTCGCTCTTCTGCGAGTAGATCAGCGTACCGATCAGGTCGGCAGGCAGCAGGTCCGGGGTGAACTGAATACGCGAGAAATCGGCGTCGACGGCCTTGGCCAGCGTCGTGATGGCCAGCGTCTTGGCCAGTCCCGGGACACCCTCCAGGAGGATGTGGCCGTTGGAGAGCAGACCGATCAGCAGCGTGTCGATCAGATGGCTCTGACCCACGATGACCTTGCCCATTTCGGTGCGCAGCGTGTCGACGAATACCGATTCGCGTTCGATGCGCTCGTTGAGTTCCTTGATGTTGATGACTTCGCTCATTGTCTTTTATGTATGTTCGTTGTTTGTTCTGGATCCGTCATGCAGGACCCCGGAGAACCAGTTCCGTCCGCCCTGTCCGGGAGGCGTCGAAGCCGTCGCGAGCGCACTGCGGCCGGGACCGCTCGGGGCCCTCTCGGCACGGGGTGTTGCGGAAGCTCCCGATCGCAGCGGAAGAACGGGTGCTGAGGGTGTCGTTGCAAAAGTTTTAACGATTCGGATGCAAAGTTATTATTTTCTTCGAAAAATATTCCTTCGGAGCCTCGTTTTTCGGCGGGGATCCGGGTGTGGCTCGGGCGCCTGCCGGATGAGAGCCGCCGGTTGTGCGGGGTGGCCGGGCGGGGAGGGCGGTGGCGGAGGTCCGGGACATCCGGCTTCGGGCGAGGGGGGGGGTGGAGTCGGAGCGGCGCACCGGGAGCTGCGGCTGCATTCCGGCACACCCCGCCCCGCGGAAAGAAATAGTGACCCCTGAGGGAAAATTCTTCGTCGAATTCTTATTACCTTTGCGGTCATGGAATCCAACGAATCACCAATACTGCAGGGGCTCAATCCGGCCCAGCGGGCGGCGGTCGTCAACTACGACTCGCCGTCACTCATCATAGCGGGGGCGGGCTCCGGAAAGACCCGCGTGCTCACCTCGCGCATCGCCTACATGATCGAACAGGGGGTCAAACCGTGGAACATCCTGGCGCTGACCTTCACCAACAAGGCCGCCGAGCAGATGCGCGAACGCATTGCCGGAATGCTGCCCGACAACCGCAGCCGATACATCCGCATGGGAACGTTCCACTCGGTCTTTTCACGCATCCTGCGCGAGAATGCCGAACGGATCGGATTCTCGGAGTCGTTCACCATCTACGACTCGTCGGACAGCCGTAACCTGCTCAAGACTCTCATCCGCGAGATGAACCTCCCGGACGAACGGTACAAGCCGGCCTCGATCGCCTCGCGCATCTCGCTGGCCAAGAACAAGCTCATCACCCCGGGGGCCTATCTGGCCAACGCGTCGCTGGCGGCCGAGGACCGGCAGATGCAGATCCCCGAATTCGGCCATCTGTACAACACCTACTGCCAGCGCTGCAAGCACAACGGCGCGATGGACTTCGACGATCTGCTGCTGCAGACCAACATCCTGCTGCGCGACTGCCCCGACGTGCTGGCCCGCTACCAGGAATTGTTCCAGTACATTCTGGTCGACGAGTACCAGGACACCAACTACGCGCAGTATGTCATCATCCGGCGGCTGTCGCAACACCACTCGAAGGTGTGCGTCGTGGGCGACGACGCACAGTCGATCTACTCGTTCCGCGGGGCAAAGATCGAGAACATCCTCTCGTTCCGCAACGACTACCCCGATGCACAGGTCTTCAAGCTGGAGCAGAACTACCGCTCGACGCGTACGATCGTCGAGGCGGCCAACTCGGTCATCGTCCACAACTCGAAGCGCATGGAGAAGAACTGCTTCTCCGAAGGACCCCGCGGCGAGAAGATCCGCATCCTGAAGGCCTACACCGACCGCGAGGAGGCCGAGATGGTGGTCTCGGACCTACGCGACAAGGTGCGCGCCGCAGGCGACGAGTGGTCCGAGGCGGTGATCCTCTACCGCACGAACAACCAGTCGGCCGTACTGGAGGACAACCTCCGCCGCCACGGAATCCCCTACCGCATCTACAAGGGCTCGTCGTTCTACGACCACAAGGAGATCAAGGACATGATGGCCTACATCCGGCTGGTGATCAACCCGCGCGATGACGAGGCCTTCCGCCGCATCGTCAACTACCCGGCGCGCGGCATCGGCGACACGACCGTGCAGCGGATCGCCGATCTGGCCGCCGCACACGGCGTCTCGATGTGGGAGGCGGTCGACGCGCTGGTGGCCCAGCCGACGACCGACGCCGTGCAGCGGGCCATCGCCCGCAAGGTGACCGAGTTCGTCGGGATGATCCGTTCGCTGTCGCTCTCGCGGGCGGACAAGAGCCTCTACGACTTCGGTCTGGAGGTAGCCACCCGTTCGGGGATCATCGCCGCCTACCGCACCGAGAACACCCCCGAGGCGACTTCGGCGTTGGACAACATCGAGGAGCTGCTCAACTCGATGCAGGAGTTCAAGGAGCGTTGCGACGCCGAGATCCGCAACGGCGAACGCCAGCCCGAGGACGAGGCGACGGTCGAGGAGTGGCTGCAGAACATGATGCTCATGTCGGACATGGACAAGGACGACCCCGAGAGCAGCAACAAGGTAACCCTGATGACGGTCCACTCGGCCAAGGGGCTCGAATACAAATATGTCTATATCGTCGGCATGGAGGAGAACCTCTTCCCCTCGCAACGCGCGGCGGAGTCGCCCGACGGCATCGAGGAGGAGCGGCGCCTGTTCTACGTGGCGCTGACGCGGGCCAAGGTCTCGGCGACGATCTCCTATGCCGAGATGCGCTTCAAGTGGGGCAACATGGAGTTTTCGCGTCCGAGCTGCTTCCTGCGCGAGATCGACCCGCGCTACGTCGAGTATGAGGCGGACCCCGACGAGGAGCAGGAGCGCCGTCCCGGCAGCGACGGCTCGTCGGCCATCGACGAACTGCGCCGCCGCTTTGACTACCGTTTCCAGCAGCAGCGCCAGGGCTTGCGCCCCAGCAGCGGAGCGCCGAACGGCTTCGGCCGCAGCGGGGGCGCCCCCTCGGGCACGTCGGGCTCCTACGGCCGCGGCGGAGGCTATGGCGGCGGATCGGAAGCCCGGCGGGCGGGATTCGGCGGCGGGTACGGAGCCTCGCGCAGTACCTACGGCACGCGGCCGGAGGGTGAATCGGGCCCGGCGCGCCACTTTGCCCGGGCCACGCAGCCGCAGCAACCGTCGGGACGTCCCGACCCGGCACTGGTCGAGCCGCTGCGCACCTCGACCGAGGGGATGCGGCGTGTCGGCGTGCGGCCGGCTGCAGCAGCCGATGCGGGAGTCCCCGCAGGCGGCGCCCCGACGGGCGGATATGTCGTGGGGCAGCGGGTCGAACACCCGAAGTTCGGCGTCGGCATCGTCGAGCGCATCGAGACCCTGGCGACGGATCACAAACTGGTGGTGCGCTTCGACAATGCGGGCGAGAAGACCCTGCTGGCGAAGTTCGCCAAACTGACCAAACTCTGAAACCCATGGAGGAGAAGATACGGCAAACGGAGGCGGCCCCGGCATCACAAACGCCGCTGGTGTCGGTCTGCATGACCACCTACAACCACGAGCGATATCTGGCCCGCGCCATCGAGAGCGTCCTCGAACAGCGCACGACGTTCGGCGTCGAACTGGTGCTGGGCGAGGACTGCAGCACGGACTCCACGCGGGAGATCTGCATGACGTACGCCGCCCGCTATCCGGAGCGCATCCGACTGGTGACCTCGGCCGAAAACGTCGGCTGGCGGGCCAACTACCGACGCACCTTCGAGGCGTGCCGCGGAGAGTATGTCGCCTATCTGGACGGCGACGACTGGTGGTGCGACCCCTCGAAGCTGCAGCGGCAGGTCGAACGGATGGAGGCGGACCCCGGCTGCGGGATGTGCTACACGCGGGCCTCGAACTACTGGCAGGCCGACGACCGCACGGAACCCGACCATCCGCAGCATTACACCGATTTCGACCACCTGCTCTGCAGCCTGACCATCGCCAACTGCGCCACGCTGGCCCGCCGCGAACTGATCGCCCGCTACTACGCGGAGGTACGCCCCGAGGAGCATCCCGAATGGATGACCGACGATGCACCGATGTGGCTCTGGTTCTCGGTCCGCAGCCGCATCGCCTTTCTGCCCGAGATCACGGCGGTCCACCGCCGCCTGCCCGACAGCGTGAGCCACAGCACGGCCTATCGCCGGCGGATCGCCTTCTGCGACTCGCTCATGGAGATCAGTCTCTGGTTCGAGCGACACTACGGCACGGGGCGCAACCGCTTCCGCATCCTGCGGCGCCGTTCGTCGGTGGCGCTGTGGGTCCTCTCGTGGGAGGGGAGCGTCGGCGAGTATCTGGCGCGCTGGTGGAGCGACGTGCGCCGCTGTCCGCGGCTGCTGCTCTGTCCCGAAGGGCCGGGGCTGCTGGTCAAGAAGATCCTCTTCCGACGTCATAAAACCAGAAAACCATGACAACCAAGGAACGTTACGAAGGCATCATCGCCTGGTTCTCGGAGCACATGCCCGTGGCCGAGAGCGAACTCCACTACGAAAACCCCTACCAGTTGCTGGTGGCCGTGGTTCTCTCGGCGCAGTGCACCGACAAGCGGGTCAACATGACCACCCCGGCGCTGTTCGAGGCCTTCCCCACGCCACAGGCCATGGCCGCCGCCTCGGCCGAGGAGATCTTCCCCTACATCCGCAGCATCTCCTACCCGAACAACAAGGCGCGCAATCTGGCCGCCATGGCACGCAAGCTCTGCGCGGATTTCGGCGGCGAGGTGCCGAGCGATCTCGAAGCGCTGCAGACCCTGCCGGGCGTTGGCCGCAAGACGGCCAACGTGCTGGGAGCCGTACTGTGGCAGAAGCAGGTGATGCCGGTCGACACGCACGTCTTCCGCGTCTCGGAGCGCATCGGACTGACGACGCGTTCGAAAACCCCGCTGCAGACCGAACTGACCCTCGAAAAAAACATCCCCGGGCCGTTGCTGCCCATTGCCCACCACTGGCTGATCCTTCACGGGCGTTACGTCTGCACGGCGCGGGCCCCGAAGTGCACGGAATGCGGCATTGCGGCGTGGTGCCGGTGGCATGCCTCCGCGCAGAAGAGGCGCACGACCGATGACAAACCGACAAAACAATCCTCGAAATGACGGAAAACACCCTGCTGAAAAAGCTCATCCGGTGAGCATCACTGCTGATGCTGCTGACCGGTGCAGGATGCACCGATCAGGCCCGCCGGGAAGCCTCCGCACAGCAATGACGAAACGGAGATCACGCTCGGAAGCGAACAGGAGCTCAAGGAGTGGATGTTCGACTACATGAAGGGGAATTACCTGTGGAACGATGCCGTGAAGCAGGTGACACCCGATTATGCGCTCGGTTACCAGGCGTTTCTGGAGAGGATTCTCCTGGACGTTGCCGCGCAGGACGATGTCAACCACGACGACGGATACCGGGAAAACGGCACGCGGTTGTCGTTCTACTCCAGGATCGGACGCTGCAAGGTCGAAACGGAGGATGCCGGCCGCCAGGCCGCCGGTGAGTCGGGCAAAGTCTTCCGGATCGGCAACGCCGACTTCGGCCGCGGCAACCATGACAAGATCACGTCGGCGCTGGATGTCTCGCTCGGGCTTCCGCGGATCAACCTCCTCTGCCCGAAGGCAACCGCCTCGGCCGGCGAATTGCTCATCAACGGCCTGCGCGGACTGGACCTCGAAGTGCGGCTGATCGGCGTTAGGACCAACGGCAAGAACGTCGGCATGGAGAGCAGCTCCCGGATCCTGGACGGTTACGAGTATGACTTCAGCCCGATCACCTTCTATGCGGAGAACGCCCGGGGATCTTCCGACTACGGAGAGGGTTTCACACCCGATCTGGAGGCTCCGGAGAACAACTTCGAGTGGCCGACCGGGGCAGCCCCGACGACGGTCTGACGGCCCTGGCCCTGGAGTGGATCGACTCGGGACAGAAACCCGACGTGAAAACCCGTGCGGCAGCGGCTCCCCGGCTCCATGCCCTCCCGATCCCCGGCAGAAGGCTCCAGGGCTCCATCGTGGAGCGGAATTCCGGAAGCCGATAGGCGGCGGAACACCCCGAATCGGAAGTCGGTTTGCTATGTCTCTCTTTTTTTGTATCTTTGCCGGACCCACCAACGCGTAACTCCGATGGAACTGTCGAAAGAGCATATCATACGCCTGCGGGAACTGCTTGCACGCCCCGCACAGCATGTCGTCATCCTGTCTCATACCAACCCCGACGGGGATGCCGTCGGATCGTCGCTCGCCTGGGCCGAAGTGCTGCGGGAAATGGGACACTCGGTCACCTGCATCGTCCCGAACAAGTACCCCTACTTCCTCGACTGGATGCCCGGCATCGCCGAAGTCGTGGTCTTCAAGACCGATACCGAAGGCCGGGCAGCACGGGCCGTGGCCGAGGCCGACATCCTCTTCTGTTTGGATTTCAACGCCATCTCGCGGCTCGAAAACCTCAGCCAGACCATCGAGGAGAACACCTCGGCCGTGCGGGTGCTGATCGACCACCACCTCTCGCCGACCGAAGGCTTCGACCTGGCCTTCTCACACCCCGATTCGTCGAGCACCTGCTTCCTGGTCTACACCATCATCGAGGCGCTGTGCGGTACGCAGGCCATCACGCGCAGCATGGCCGAACTGCTCTACGTCGGCATGATGACCGATACGGGCAACTTCGCCTTCTCGTTCCTTACGCCCGAGCTGTTCCGCGCCGTGGCCGTCCTCATCGAGAAGGGAATCGACATCCCCACGATCCATAACAACGTCTACAACGCCTACACCGAAGGCCGCGCCCGCCTGTTCGGCTACGCCATCAACCGCAAGATGCAGATCATCCAGAACGGCACGGTGGCCTACATGTCGCTGCTCGAAGGTGAGATGCGCCGCTTCCAGTTCCAGCAGGGCGACAGCGAGGGTTTCGTCAACTACGCCCTGACGATCAAGTCGGTCAAGATGTCGGCCATGTTCCTGGCCCACCGCAAGTTCATCCGCGTCTCGCTGCGGTCGCGCGGCGACGTGGACGTCAACCTCTTCGCCCGCAAATACTTCAACGGCGGCGGCCACAAGAATGCCGCCGGCGGCAAGTCGTTCGTCTCGATGCGCGAGACGATCGACCACTACATTCGCTCCGTGGCGGAGTTTGCCGCCGAAGGCCATCTGGGTTGACGGCCATGGACGACTTCCGACTCAAGGTCTTCATCACGGCGGCCCGGACGCTGAGCTTCACACGCACGGCCGAGCAGCTGGACATCTCGCAGCCGGCCGTCAGCAAACACATCGGCGAACTGGAGGCCCGTTACGAAGTGCAGCTCTTCACCCGCCGGGGAAGCCGGCTGGAACTCACCGACGCAGGCCGTACGCTGCTCGACGCGGCCGAACGCGTGGCCGACGACTACCGCCGTCTGGAGTACGAAATGAGCCTCTGCACGGGCCAGACCGAGGGCGAACTGCGCCTCGGAGCCAGTACAACCATTGCGCAATACCTCCTGCCGCCGATTCTGGCGCGCTTTACGGCCCGCTTCCCGAAGGTGCGCCTCTCGCTCCTCTCGGGCAACAGCGGTCAGGTCGAACAGGCGTTGGACGACCATCGGATCGACCTGGGGCTGGTCGAGAGCGTCAGCCGCCGGCAGGGGCTCCACTACACGCTGTTCCGACCCGACGAACTGGTGCTGGTGGCGCGTCCCGCAGGGCGTTACGCCCGCACCGAGACGGTAACTCCCGAGACGCTGTGCCGCATCCCGCTGGTGCTGCGCGAAAACGGCTCGGGAACCCTCGAGGTAATCTCCGCGGCGCTGGCCGAACGGGGCATCCGCCTCTCGCAGCTGCACGTCGTCATGCGGATGGGGTCGACCGAGGGAATCAAGGGCTTCGTGCGCAACAGCGACGCCATGGCCATCGTCTCGGCCTTCTCGGTGGTCGACGAACTGCGCAGCGGTGCGCTGCGGATCGTCGATCTGGAGGGTCTCACGCTGCTGCGCGACTTCGTCTTCGTCCACAGCGAGGCCCATCCGGCACGGCTCGTGCGCCAGTTCATGGAGTTCGCTCTGGCAAACCTCTGAAGGATCGCCCGGTTCTTCCACCTCTCGAGTCCTCTTCCAGCACGAACCGGCCGTCCCGGCAAAACCGCCTCACCACGACGCCTGTTTTCGTCCCGGCAAATCGCTCCGCTTCCGGCCTTTGTCCGTTCTGTTCGATCTCGTTATAACCTGAAGTTATCAAAGATAACTCCTACTTGTTTGGTATCTCGATAAAAGGTGCGATCTTTGCGGCCGGAAAAAGAAAAAGTTATCGTATGTTGGAAAAAGGCAATCGGGCAAACACCCTCCACGGCATTCTGCTGATCGCATTGTTCTCGTTCGCGGCGTTCTATATCGCCAGCTTCCCCATCGTCAAGCGGCTCTCGTTCAGCCCGCTGATCGTCGGTATCGTGCTGGGCATGCTCTATGCCAACAGCCTGCGCAACAAACTCCCCGAGACGTGGGTCCCGGGCATCAAGTTCTGCACGAAACAGGTGCTGCGCTGGGGTATCATCCTCTACGGTTTCCGTCTGACGCTGGCTCAGGTGGCCGCCGTGGGCGTTCCGGCCGTGGTCGTCGACCTGGTGGTGGTTGTGGTGACGATCCTCGGCGGCGTACTGCTGGGCCGTCTGCTGAAGATCGACCGCGACACGGCGCTGATGACCTCCACGGGAAGCGCCATCTGCGGTGCGGCCGCCGTGCTGGGCGCCGAACCCGTAGTCAAGTGCGAAGGCTACAAGACCGCCATCGCCGTCTCGACGGTGGTTATCTTCGGAACCCTCTCGATGTTCCTCTACCCGATCATGTACCGCACGGGAATGCTCGACGGACTCTCGGATACGGGCGTGGCCATCTACACGGGCAGCACGCTCCACGAGGTGGCCCACGTCGCCGGGGCGGGCAACGCCATGGACCCGACCGACTCGCTGGGCATTGCCGGCACGGCCACCATCACGAAGATGATCCGCGTGATGATGCTGGCTCCGGTGCTGGTGGTGATGAGTCTGGCGCTGGCCGGACGCCGCCGCCGGGAGGATGCCGCCGCCGTTGCCGAGGGCGCCAAGGCCGAAAAGAGCCGTATCACGATTCCGTGGTTCGCCTTCGGATTCATCGCCGTCATCTGTCTCAACTCGCTGCTGCAGCACTGGTGCGGCGTGGAGAGCGTGCGCGAGATCCCGCTCAACGGCACGATCGAATACATCGACACCTTCATGCTGACGATGGCCATGACGGCACTGGGCACCGAGACGAGCCTCGACAAGTTCCGCCAGGCGGGTGCCAAACCCTTCGTACTGGCCGGGCTGCTCTACGTATGGCTCGTCGTGGGGGGCTACTTCCTCACGAAGTGGGTCGTCGGAATGATGTAGGCGGCCCCGCACCACTGCGCAAATCGCGAGAAGTCCGACAGAGAGTCTGCCGGACTTTTTTTTGTGGCCGTACCCCCTGCCGCCGCCGTTCAGTCGATACGCGGCAGTGCGGGGTTCTCGTGATCGGAGTAGCTCAGCACGTGCCCGCGGATGAAGTCGGCGAAGCGGCGCGCTTCCTGGTCGGTGAGCGGCTCGGGACGGCTCATCAACACCAGACGGTGGGGATGGAACGGACTCCGGTACGAAGGATGGACGTAATTGTAGGGATTGGCGACGAAGCCCAGCCGTTCGTAGAAGTGCAGCCGGCGGATCGAGACCGTATCCTCGGGCGGATCGATCTCCAGAATGACCCGCCGGTCGCGGCAGAAGGCCTCCAGGGCCCGCGATCCGAGATGCTGCCCGCGCAGGTGCGGCGACACGGCCAGGTGCTCGACGTAGTGGAATCCGTCGGACGTCCAGTGGAAGAACAGCCCGACGAAGGCTCCGTCGAGGAGGATGGCGTCGGCTTCGAAGGCCGGATCGGCGAAAGCCCGGTCATAGGACGAAGCGTCCCAGCGTTCGCAGGCGGGAAACGAGGCTTCGTAAAGAGCCCAGGCTTCGGACCACGACCGGTCCTGCCGCGAGCGGAAGGGGATGAATTGCAGTTCGGAGTGATGCATGATGGCTCGTTTTTCCGCTAAGATACATCAAATTTTCCGAAAAACCAGAAACCGGCCGCCTATACGCCGGTTCCGGCCCTGGGGCTCTCGTTCGACATGAAGTATGACCGGGGGCATATGGAGAACCGGCTCTTCCTCGATGGCGGAGCGGGAACCTGGATCGACATCGAGTCGGCCTGGGAAGCGATTGGTCCAACATGGCCAATGCAGACGAAAGGCAAAAGGCGAAAAGAGCACGTTCCGCCGCAGGAATTCCCCGAAAAATCCCTATCTTTGCCCCGCAGGTCCGCTCTGTCGCTGCCGGCCGTCGGCCGGGGGAGGAAAGTCCGGGCAACGCAGAGCACCACGCAAGCTAACGACTTGATGGCCGTGAGGTCATGGGAGCGTAACAGAAAATAACCGCCGGTAAAGGCGTCCGGGCAAGGCCCCGTCCCGCAGGGAGGGGTGCCCGCGATCCGGAATTTCCGACCGGTAAGGGTGAAAAGGCGGGGTAAGAGCCCACCGCGGAGGCAGTGATGTCGTCCGGCCGTACGTCCCGTGGGTTGCAAGACCGTGTATACCGGCAATTAAGGGTTGCTCGCCCGATGCCGGGGGGTAGGTTGCTGGAGGCGGCAGGTGACTGCCGTCGTAGATAAATGACAGAGGCCCGGGGCTCGCTCCGGGAACAGAACCCGGCTTACAGGACCTGCACGTACAAAGGGCGCCTCTTCGGTGTGAAGAGGCGCCCTTTTCGATTCCGGACCGACTCCCGAAGGCCCGGGTCACATCAGCCCCATCCGCTTGCGGGCAAAGGGGATGACCCACGCCGGTGACTGCTGTCTGGACAGCAGATCGCGCATGTAATCCATATAGGGCTCCACGTGGCGGAAGTAGCGGAACAGCCCCTCGCAGAGCGAATTCTTGCGGCAGCCGTCCGCGCCCGTCTCGAAGCGGTGTTTCGGGCACTCGCCCCGGCAGGCGAAGTAGTATTTGCAGCGCAGGCATTCGGCCGGCAGCGCGTTGCGCTTCGCCAGGCCGAAGTCGCGGCGCTTCTTCGAGCGGTAGATCTCCGCAAGGGTCGTCTCGCGGATGTTGCCCAGCAGGTATTCCGGGTAGACGAAATGGTCGCACGAGTAGACGTCGCCGTTGTGCTCGACGACCAGCGCGTCGCCGCACGTCTCGCCCATCGAACAGACTCCCGGCTGCACGCCGCACCACTGCGCCAGCGTGGCGTCGAACATCTGCACGAAGGTACGCCCCACGTCGCTCACAACCCATTCGTCGAAAATATCACACAGGAAGCGGCCGTATCCCCCGGCCGTCACGGACCATTCGGCCAGCCGCGCCCCCTCGCGCTCGGGCGAAACGATCAGCGGGCGGTGGAAACCCTCGACATCGACGACGTGTTCGACGGCCGGCAGGAACTGCATGTAACGGCTGTGCACCTCGTCGCGGAAAAAGCGGTAAATCTCCGCGCCACGCCCCTCGCACAGCCGGTTCACGACACTCAGCGTATTGTACTCCACGCCGCCGTGCCGGAACATCGAAATCGTCTGCATGACCCGTTCGAAGGTCGGCCGACCGCCCTTCGTCACACGGAACACGTCGTGGATATCCTGCGGACCGTCGAGCGAGATCCCCACCAGAAAGTTGTTCGCGGCGAAGAGTTCGCACCACGCCTCGTCGACCAGCGTGCCGTTGGTCTGCAGCGTATTTTCGATCCGCTTGCCGTCGGCATACTTTTCCTGAAGGGCCATGGCTTTCCGGTAGAAATCGATTCCCAGCAGCAGCGGCTCGCCGCCGTGCCAGCAGAACTGCACCGTATCGACCTCGTTGGCCTCGATATACTGGCGGATGTAGCGTTCGAGCAGTTCGTCGCTCATGACGGCCTGCCGGCCGCCGTACTGCACGGCCTTGTCCAGGTAGTAGCAGTAGTGGCAGTCGAGGTTGCAGGTCGAGCCCGCGGGTTTGAGCATCGTCGTGAAGGCCACCGGCCCCACCTGCTTCTCGGCATCCCGGAAGGTGAAGATATCCTTGTTTTTCATCTCGTCTCGCAGTTACAGCCCGGAACCCCGCTCCCCGGGCCCCGTTCTTTCGGACAAATATACGAAAAAGCGGCCGGCGGGAAGTCCGTTCCACCCCGAATTTTTACCGTTTGCCCCGCTTCCTGCTCCAAACAGGCGGCAAGACCCGCAAAAAAAGCTATCTTTACCCTTCGAAAATCCCCGTTTCACGATGAATCCGCGTAAACTGCTTGCCGTGTGTCTTCTGACAGCCCTTCTTGCCGAAGGGGTGCGGGCCCAGACGGGCGGACTGCGCTTCCGGGTGGCGGACCGCACGACTCGCGAGGCGGTAATCGGAGCCGTGGCCGGACTGCACAGCCGCACGGATTCACTCGCCGCACCGCGCTACACCGCCTCCGGGACCGACGGCTGCGGAGGTTTCGAACGCCTCCCCGCAGGCGACTACCGGCTGGAGATCTCCTCGATGGGCTACGATTCGCTGTGCCGCGACCTGCACGTCGGCGGGACGCTGCTCACGCTCGACACGCTGTGGCTCACGCCCCGTGCCGAGGCGATCGACCGCGTGGTGATCGAGACCCCGGCGCTGCGCACCTCCGTACACGGCGACACGCTCTCCTACCATGCCGCAGCCTACAAGGTGGCCTTCGGGGCCGACGCCGGATCACTCGTCGAGAAGATGCCCGGACTGGAGATCGCCGACGGCGGCATCTCCGCCCAGGGACGCTCGATCCAGCGCGTCTATGTCGACGGCCGCGAATTTTTCGGAAACGACGTCATGTCGGCCATCCGCAACATCCCGGCCGACATGATCGAAAGCATCGACATCTTCAACGCCCAGAGCGACCAGTCGGAGTTCACCGGCGTGGACACCGGCGAGGGATTCACCGCCCTGAACATCGTCACCCGCCCCGACAAGCGCCGCGGAGCCTTCGGACGCCTCTACGCCGCCTACGGAATCCCGGACAAGTACATCGGCGGCGGAAACGTCAACCTCTTCGACCACGACCGCCGCATCACCGTCATCGGGCTGGCAAACAACGTCAGCATCCAGAACTTCTCGTTCGAGGATATCCTCGGGAGTTCCGGCGAGAGCAATCGTACGGCCTCGAACAAGAACTTCATGGTCAAACCTCTCGACGGTGTCTCGACGGTCCAGGCCCTGGGCATCAACTACAGCGACAACTGGGGCGCGAAGGCCAAAATCGCGGCCAGCTACTTCTTCAACCGCACCGACAACCACAATCTCAGCCAGACCGAAAAGCAGAGCTTCACCTCCACGGACAAACTCGTGCTCTACGACGACGAGAACTCCTCCCGGGCGCTGAATCGCAACCACCGCTTCAATTCGCGCATCGACTACCGCATCTCGGCCTCCCACTCGCTGATGATGCGCACGTCGCTGAGCGTGCAGGACAACGACTCGCGGAACGAACTGCTCAGCCGCACGGACAACCGCTTCTCGGAGGAGGATATCCGCTTCGTCTACCGCCGCCGCAACTTCGGCGACAACGACAGCCGCGGCGTGAACTTCTCCAACCAGCTGACCTACCGCTACCGCCTGCCGGGCCGCCGGGCGCAGAACCTCACCTTCGGGGCGGGCGGCAGCTACCGCAGCTACGAACAGCTGAGCCAACCCCGGCAGTATACCTTCCGCGACCCGGACGATACGGCGTGCGATACAACCGACTACTCCTCGCGCAACATCACCCGCACGCAGCGCAGCCAACCCAGCTACCAGCTCAACGGTTCGACAAACTACACCCTCTCGGTGACCAAACGCTCGCGCCTGAGCCTCGAGTACCGCCTCAACTACGCCGCCTACCGCGTCGACCGCGACACCCGCCGGCTGACTGACCAGAACCGCTTCCCCGAGGAGCGCGACCCCAAGCAGTCGGCCGAATACGACTATGCCTATCTGACCCATCGCGTGGGGGCGACCTACCAGTACCGGTTCCGGAAGACGAAGGTCGCCACGACGCTCTACTACCAGCATGCCGGCTTCGCGGGCGACTACCGCTTCCCCTATCCGGTCCGCACCGAGGCGGCGTTCGACAACCTGACCTACAACGCCGTGGCGGAGATCGCCGTCAACCGCAACAATACACTGAAATTCAACGCCTCGGGCCGCACGTCGAATCCCCGGGCCACCGATCTGCAGAACATCGTCAACACGACCAACCGGCAGAACATCGTGGCCGGCAACCCGGGACTCGATCCCGTCTATACGCACCGCCTCTCGGGGCAGTACATCCGCACGAACCCCGACCGGGGACGTACCTTCACCCTCTCGGCCGAATTCACGGCCAGCCCCAACACCATCGCCGACTCGCTGGTGATCGACACCCCGGAGTTCGTCATCGACGACGAAGGCACGCAACTCGGCGAGGGCAACCAGTTCATACGGCCGGTCAATCTGGCCGGATACCGCAATCTGCACGCCCAGCTTAACTACGGATTCCCGGTGCGGTGGCTGCGCTCGAACCTCAACCTGAGGGCCGGCATCTCCACGGGAAGGCTGCCCAGCATCATCAACGGCGTGCGCAACCACCTCTCGAACCGCGCCTACAACCTCGGCGCCGTGCTCGGAAGCAACATCTCCGAAGCCATCGACTTCCGCCTGAGCTACACCGGAAGCTATCAGCAGAGTCTCAACGCCTCGCAGACCCGCGACCTGGACAACACCTACTTCAGCCAGCAGGCCCGCGCCGAGACCACGTTCGTCATCCGCAACCGGCTGGTCATCCGCGCCAGCGCCGACTACAACCACTACCGCGGTCTGACCGATCCGTTCCTCGAGGAGCGGTTCATCTGCAACGCGCAACTGGGCGTGAAGCTCTTCCGCAACCGGCTGGGCGAGGCGAGCGTCGGCGTGAACGACCTGCTCGACCAGAACGGCACGGCCTTCCGCCGCGCCGTCACCGGAACGACGCTCCGCTACATCACGAATCTTGCCGTGGGACGCTACGTCACCTTCCAGCTCACCTATAACCTCCGACTCTACAGACGAAGCGGAATCCCCGGACTCACAAACCCCGAAAAAGCGCATTAAACCCCATGTTGGAAGAGATCATCTCCCGTCAGTTGCAAATCGCCCTGCCCCGGGTCGAAGGGGCCGTCCGCCTGCTGCGAGAAGGGGCCTCCATCCCCTTCATCAGCCGCTACCGCAAGGAGGCCACCGGCTCGCTCGACGAGGTGCAGGTGGCCGCCATCCGGGAGCAGCTCGAACGCCTCACCGAACTCGAAGCCCGCAAACGCACCATTCTCGAGACGATCCAGAGCCAGGGAGCCCTGACCGACGAACTGCGCCGCCGGATCGAGGAGTGCTGGGAGGCCGCTCCGCTCGAGGATCTCTATCTCCCGTACCGCCCCAAACGCCGCACGCGGGCCACGATCGCCCGCGAACGGGGGCTCGAACCGCTGGCCAACCTGCTCCAGGGACAGCGCACCCCGTCGCTCGAACGCGAAGCCCGGCGATTTGTCACGGCCGAGGTGCCGACCGTGGAGGGGGCCCTGGCCGGGGCCTGTGACATCGCGGCCGAACGCATGGCCGAGGACGACCACGCCCGGGCCGCCCTGCGGCGGATCTTCGCCCGCGAAGGGGTGATCCGTTCGCGGGTCGTACGCGGCAAGGAGGAGGCCGGTGTCAAGTATGCGGACTACTTCGACGCCTCGGCCCCCCTGTGCAGCATCGCCTCGCACCGCTATCTGGCCATGCGCCGCGGCGAGGAGGAAGGCTTTCTGCGTGTCGGGATCGAAATCGATGCGGAGCGCTGCACCGGAGAACTGTGCCGCCGCTTCATCCGGCAGGGATCAACCACCCGCCGATGGATGGAGGCGGCCGTCGCCGATGCGTTCAAGCGGCTGATCCGCCCCTCGCTCGAGACCGAACAACTCACCGCGGCCAAGGAGCGTGCCGACGACGAGGCAATCCGGATCTTCGCCGAGAATCTGCGCCAGCTGCTGCTGGCTTCGCCCCTGGGGCAGAAGCGCGTGATCGCCCTCGATCCGGGTTTCCGCACCGGCTGCAAGGTGGTCGTTCTCGACTCGCAGGGCAACCTGCTCCACCACACGGCAATCTTCCCCCATCCGCCGCAGAACCGCCGCGAAGAGGCCGCCGCGACGCTCCGCACTCTGGCCCGACGCTACCACACGGAGGCCTTCGCCGTGGGCGACGGAACAGCCGGCCGCGAAACGCTCCAACTGGTGCGCGAACTCGGGATCGAAGGGGTTGAGGTCTTCGCCGTGAGCGAGGACGGCGCCTCGGTCTACTCCGCTTCGGCCACGGCCCGCGAGGAGTTCCCGGATCAGGACGTCACGGTGCGCGGCGCCATCAGCATCGGACGACGGCTGATCGACCCGCTGTCGGAGCTGGTTAAGATCGATCCCAAGTCGATCGGCGTGGGACAGTATCAGCACAGCGTCGACCAGACGAAACTCCGCAACCGACTGCAGGTCGTCGTCGAAAGCTGCGTCAACAGCGTCGGGATCAACATCAACACGGCCTCGAAACACATCCTCACCTACGTATCGGGGCTGGGACCGGCGCTGGCCGAGAAGATCGTCGCCTACCGCGCCGTCCACGGCGACTTCCCCACACGGCGGGCGCTGCTGCAGGTGCCGAGGCTCGGAGCCCGGGCCTTCGAACAGGCGGCCGGGTTCCTGCGGGTGGTCGGCGGCGAGAATCCGCTCGACAACAGCGCCGTGCACCCCGAATCGTACCGCATCGTCGAACGCATGGCCAAAGACCGGGGCGTCAGTGTCGAACGCCTGCTGGAGGATCGTTCGCTGCGCGAGGGGATCGAGCCCGAACGGTATGTCGACGAGCGCGTCGGGCTGCCCACCGTGCGCGACATCCTCGAGGCGCTGGACAAACGCGGGCTCGATCCCCGTCAGCCGCTTCACGGCTTCGCATTCGCCCCGGACATCCACTCGATCGACGACCTGCGCCCCGGAATGGTACTGCCCGGCATCGTCACGAACATCACCGCCTTCGGAGCCTTCGTCGACGTGGGGGTCAAGCAGGACGGACTGGTTCATGTCTCGCAGCTGGCCAACCGCTACGTCGCCTCGCCGGCCGATGTCGTCCGGCTGGGACAGCAGGTCGAAGTGCGCGTCACGGGGGTTGACACCCTCCGCGGGCGAATCTCGCTCTCGATGCGCCGCAACGGCTGACACACCCTCTCCGCGCCCTCGAGAAGAGGAGTCGGCGCACGGAAGAAGCTTCCGGAAACCACCTGTCGGAAGAGTCAAAAGATCAGCAATTTTTTGAAAAAGAGCCTCTAAACAAAATGTTTCTCATTCCGGCTCTCTATTTTTGTAAAAAAGAGCCCAGGATGGAACGACTCGACGTTTTCAATGATTCGAACGTATGGATCGCAAGCTACTTTTCGGATGATTGCAGTTGCGCCCACGAGAATAACGAGCACACGCTGATCTATCTCTGTTCGGGATTGCTCGAAATCGAAGAACGCGGACACAGAACGCCTCTTCGCACCGGGGAGTGCGCCTTCATCCGTCGGGACAACCGTATCCGGCTTTGGAAACACGCCAACCCCCAACACCCCTATCACTCCTTCGCCCTGAGATTCACGCGGAGTTTCCTGCGCGAATTCTACCTCACGCTCGACCCCTCGCAGATCCCCGCCGAATCCCGCCGCGACAAAACCAGTCTGCGGATCCTGCCCGCCCAAAGACCCGATATCCGGAATTTCTTCGAGTCGATCCAACCCTGTTTCAAAGCGGAAACCAAACCCTCGGAAGAGAAACTCAAACAGAGAATGGCCCAGGGTGTCCACCTCCTTCTCGAAACCGATCCGGCTCTCTACGCCTCACTCTTCGATTTCGTCGAACCCTGGAAGATCAACATCCTCGACTATCTGAACGAGAACTACATGTACGATCTATCGATGGGTCAGATCGCCGCCTACACGGGCCGTTCGCTGGCCACCTTCAAACGCGACTTCGCCAAGGTGAGCGAACTCACTCCCCAGAAGTGGATCCTCGCCCGACGCCTCGAAGCCGCCCGCGACCTGATCCGCAAGGGAGGCCGCAAGATCTCGGAGATCTGTTTCGACGTGGGGTTCCGCAACCTCTCCCACTTCTCGAAGCTCTACAAGGCAACCTACGGCGTCGCTCCGAGCCGCGAGATCATTCCCGATCCCCAGCCTCTTCCCGAACCATAGCCTGTGCATCGCGTTCGAGCCCCGCACGGCTCTTGCTGACCGACACCAGGTAGACCCCGCCGAAGAGCAGACAGACGGCCAGCCCCTTGGTCAGGTTGAACGTATCGAGCCCCAGGCTGACGGTGACGATGCACGCCACCAGCGGCTGGATGTAGTTGTACATGCCGGCCACGGTCGGACACAGGTTCTTCTGTCCGACGACGATCAGCATGTAACTGATGAAGGTCGCACAGACGACGATGAAGAGAATGCCCAGCAGCACACGTTCCTTCAGGGCCTCCCATCGGGTGGCCATCAGATCGTCGTACGAGAAGGGCAGCGTGCAGAGAAAGGCGTAGAGGTGTCGCGTACGGCAATGCCGCCATGAGGCGCATTCGCTCTTTCTGATCCCGCCCGACACGGTCCACTGCTTCACGATCGACACCTGCAGCGAGTATCTCTTCCGGCGCTTCCACGACATGACGCCGCTGGAGTTCCGCCGCCGGCACCGGAACACTCCGCCGGACATTGCCGGAGAGCCGGCGGAAACCGCTTCCCGGGACAAATGAACCGTTGATTGAAAATCGGCGCCGGGCATTGTTTTGTTGCCCGACTTGATGTATATTTGCTGAAAGCTCGATTTCGTTTTTTCGACATAAACACAACGATCATGGACATCGTGAACATCAAGTTGTCGGGCAAGACCCGGCGCGAACACGACCTGCTGGGCGAAATGGAGATCCCCGTCGAATACTATTTCGGCATCCAGACCATGCGGGCCGCGGACAATTTCCACATCAGCCGCGTACGGCTCAACTTCTTCCCCGAACTGATCCGCGCCTTGGCCGAGGTCAAGGAGGGGGCCGCACGGGCCAACCGGGACCTGGGGCTGCTCGATCCGCAGATCGCCGAGGCCATCGTCCGCGCCTGCGAGGAGCTGCGCGAGGGCAAACTCCGCGAACAGTTCGTCGTCGACATGGTGCAGGGCGGCGCCGGAACATCCACCAACATGAATGCCAACGAGGTAATCGCCAACCGCGCCCTCGAACTGCTGGGCCACACCAAGGGCGAGTACCAATACTGCCATCCGAACAACCACGTCAACCTCTCGCAGTCGACCAACGACGCCTATCCCACCTCGGTACGCATCGCCACGGTGCGCAGCATCGAGAAGCTCGTCGAGGCGCTCCGCCGGCTGATCGACGCCTTCCACGCCAAGGGCGCAGAGTTTGCCGGCGTCATCAAGATGGGCCGCACGCAACTGCAGGATGCCGTCCCGATGACCCTCGGGCAGGAGTTCGAGGCCTATGCCGCCACGCTGACCGAGGAGATCGACCGTCTCGAATCGAACATGCACCTCTTCTACGAGATCAACATGGGTGCCACGGCCATCGGTACGGGCATCAATGCAGACCCGGACTATGCCGCCCTCTGCACGAAACACCTCTGCCAGATCACCGGACTGCCGCTGCGCGAATCGTCGAACCTCGTCGAGGCGACGAGCGACACCGGCGCCTTCATCATGAACTCCTCGGCTCTGAAGCGGCTGGCCGTCAAGCTCTCGAAGATCTGCAACGACCTGCGGCTGCTCTCGTCCGGCCCGCGCTGCGGTCTGAACGAGATCAACCTCCCGCCACGTCAGCCCGGATCGTCGATCATGCCCGGTAAGGTCAATCCCGTCATTCCCGAGGTGGTCAATCAGGTGGCCTTCCGCGTCATCGGCAACGACCTGACCGTGACCTTCGCCGCCGAGGCCGGACAACTCGAACTGAACGTCATGGAGCCGATCATCGTCTACGCCCTCTTCGAGAGCATCGAGATGCTCATCCACGCCATCGACACCCTGCGCGAGAAGTGCATCGTCGGCATCACGGCCAACGAGGAGGTCTGCCGCCGCATGGTCCACGGCAGCATCGGGGTAGTCACGGCCCTGAACCCCTATCTGGGCTACGAGACTTCGAGCATGCTGGCCAAGGAGGCCCTCCAGACCGGCAAGGGTATCTACGAACTGGTGCTCGAGCACAAGCTGATGAGCCAGGAGGAGCTCGACAAGGTGCTCAGCCCCGAGCAGATGATCCATCCCCGCAAGCGCGTCGAAGAGTAGACGCCGGCAGGCCTGCATACGAAAAAGCCACGCCTACCCCCCCCGTCGGGGAAGGGCGTGGCTTGTCGCCGCTGCAGTCGTAGACCAGGAGGTTGCCATTGGCCGTGCGCGCCTCGTTCAGATCGTCCGAAACCGAGACGTAGAGCAGCAACCGCTCCGGATCGGCCACCACGTTGCAGGTCAGATAGCGGGCTTCGGGGAGGTCGTCCTGGACGTGTATACTCCTCGACCTGCCACGTCGTGAGCGACACGCGGCTCACGGCCAGTGTCCCGGCCGCAAAGCAGAGGTAGTCGCCCGCCAGCTTGATGCCCGACAAGGTCATCAGATCGGCCGAAATGTCGGCATTGATCGACTTCTTGCGCGTCTGGGTCATCGTCTCCGTATCGATGAAGGTCAGGTAGCTCTTCGTCTCGCCCGTGCGGCCACAGGTGCCCACCACGATCTCGTGGTCGCCCGTGCGACAGATGCCGCTGATGAACTCCCCCGAAAGGGGCAGCGAACACGTCACCTCGTCGCGGCGCTTCGTGAATTCGAAGAGCTGGGTCTCGACCCAGAAACCGCCTCCGGCGCAGTAGAGGCGGTCACCAATGACCGTCATGCCGCGCGTCGCCACAACGGTCTCGATCGTCTGCCCCTGGTTGCCGAAGTGGTAGCCCCCCTTGACCAGCGTCAGCACGCCGGTCTCGGTGTCGGGGCGGAACATCCCCTGCCCGTCGGCCAGGAAGAGGCTGTGTTCGTCGATGACGGCCAGATTCTCCAGCGGCGTGTTCAGCGGCAGCATGTCGAGCGAATCCAGCGACCCTTCGGGCTTCTGGAACAGAAGGTCCTCGAAACGGAAAACCTTCTTGCGGAGCATAGTCACGGCATCGACCACGACGATCGAACCGTATGAATAAAATTGCATGACTATTCTTGTAGTTATTTTTCTATTTATCAGAAAAATAAATCAAAAATAGATGCAGTGGCAGAGGTGGTTGTTATATATGCATAAAATGTCTCGCCAATCAAGTTTGGTCCTTCCTCGGGTAAATCTTACAACTGAGACAAGGTGATAGTAGAACATATTGGTCAGAAATTCTTTGTCAAAAATCAAATCAACAGATTGGACCATATGCACCGTAGAGCAGTAGGTTCTGATTTCATCTGCATTTAGGTGAACTTCAAGTCTATGTAGAGACTTCGGATTGTCGTAAAAGTCCAAAATATATTTGTCTCCACCTCCGTTTTCTTGTCATAACAACACACACAAATGCCTTTGGTTTTGTCATGCAACGCCTTCTTTTGCTTAGCATAAAGGGTCGGATTCCTAAGACGTTCGAGACTAACCGAATAGTCTATATGAAATTCAGGAATAATCTGCTTTCTGTCCAACAATGCGTACTATTGAAAAGTCGGCGAAGTCAATACATTCTCCAAAAGCTGCTGAACTAAGATTGTCAAGCAATGAAGGCTCCGCCACGTAGCAAAGCCTCAGCTCATCAATAATGGTTTCACCTAATTTACTACATGATGCCATTCCCTTTGTCCAGGATGGGCGCATGATTCTATTTGATCCCCGTAAAGTCGATGAGGCATTGATTAAGAGAACACCCCATTACCACTAAATATTTATAGGAGATAAATTGTGAAATTAGTGTGTATATCTGTGTATAAAAGAAAAATTGCCATCGTAAACTATTGATTTACAACGGCAATTTCAGAAATCTGAGGTCTGAAGCGGACGCCATAAATTTGAATCGAATTTTACCGATTTTAATTTTATTTTATCTATATATCAATATTTTACAGCTGTTTTTCATCAACTGCAAGGTCTGGAAGTTTTCGAAAATTCGGCCGATGTATGACAAATGTATGACAAAAATGATTACATTTGCAGCAGACAAAACCTCCTGACCTATGGCATCCTTCTGCTACCGCATCCGCTCGACCCAGAAAAACAAACTGGTCAAAATCCAAATTCTCTTCACGGTTGGCCGTGGCAACCAGTTCTACGTCGACAGCCAATATATGGTGTTGACAGATGCCTGGGACAACAAGCGGCAGACAGTCAAAAGCCGCTTCACCTTTACCGACGATTTCACCGAACAGCAGGGGCGCGAGCTGACCAAGAACCTCTCCGAACTGCGCAGCCACATTCTCGGAGAGATTGCCAAGGATCCCGAGCACGCAATGACGAAGACGCGGCTGGAGAAGATCATCTACAGCTTCCACCA
>NZ_CALUHA010000025.1:0-38927 GCF_944320325.1 Alistipes megaguti | reverse complement strand
AAATTTTCTAATGCTTGTAACTTATTGATGTTTAATAATTAAAACATTGTCGGAGAATTTTTCTCCGGACACTAGTGGGATATATAACGGTTTTAAAGTGGACACTTTACCAATTTATAGAAGATACGGAAATGATATACATTGAAATAAATAGCACAGGAGAGGTAGTTTACATTAACTACAAAGGATTGAATCTTGGAAAAGGTTTTGAGATCGACTCTATCCCCGAACCGGAACAAATAGAAGGCAAAGTGCCGGTGATGTACTATCGGAACGGAGCGATCGAATACGAATACGAAGATGTTCCTCCAACTCCGGAGCCGGAACCAATCCCTGAGCCGGAACCAACGCCTGAACCTATTCCAGACACAATGATCAGGCAAGTGGCTATGTTTGCCACGATGGCAGTGAATGCCATGCCACTATCAGACGAACAGTCGTTGCAGATCAAAGATCTCTATCCCGAATGGGCTTCGTTCATCGGCAAGTCGCTCACCGCCGGATTCAAAGTGCTCTACGAAGGCCGGCTCTACAAGGTGCGCCAGCAGATCGCCACGGTGCTGGAGAATCAGGCGCCGTCTGAACTCACCGCTGCGCTCTATGAGGAGATCAACGAGACAGCGGCCGGGACGCTGGAGGACCCGATCCCGTACAACGGAAATATGGCGCTTTTCGAGGGCAAATACTACTCGCAGAACGGTGTGACCTACAAGTGCACCCGCTCCACGGGGCAGGCAGTGTACCACGATTTGAGTGCGCTGGTGGGGATCTATGTTGAAAAGGCATAATCACATAAAATAACAAAATTATGAAGGCTAAATTTGATTTTGGAGAGGCTATTCGCCTGCTCAAACAAGGGAAGAAAGTAGCCCGTGAAGGATGGAACGGGAAAGGTATGTTTTTGTTCCTGCTTCCGGCCGGAACAATTCCCAAGACTGCAATCCACGACCCGATGCTTCGATCCGTGCTGGATAAGAATGGCCGTGATTCATTTGATGCTCTCGGCTCTATTCGCATGAAAACGGCTGACGACAAAATTCTAACTGGTTGGCTGGCGTCCCAAACCGACATGCTTGCGGAGGACTGGGTAGAGATCGAGTAGTCATGAAACGAATCTTCGACAAGATCGTCGGCTGTCTGAACGGCATCGGCGCCGACAAGTACAAGCACTTCGCCGTAGGAGCGGCCGTTGCGGCGATTGTCCTGCTGGCTGTAGCGTTATTCGTTCCCAAATGGCTGGCGCTGGCAGCGTCGGTCGTCACCGTCGCCGTGGCGGCCGTCGGCAAGGAGCAGGCCGACGCCAAGGCGGATCTCCGCGACCTGGCTGCCACCCTCGGCGGAGGCGTCGTCGTGTGGATAACGTATTTAATCGGATAGAGATATGGAAGTGGATGCCGGACAAATTACGAGCGTTGCGAAAGGGATCAGTGATTTAGGAATGATGGCCGTGACGGCAGGAGTGTTTCTCCTGCTGTCTATGGGGCTGATGATTTCGTGCTTCGCATGGTTCAAATCGCTAATCAATGGTATCATCGACGACAACAGAGGCGCGATGCAGGAGTTGTTGGATGAAACCCGCGCGCAGAATGAGAAGTTGACGGATATCTCGGTGGGACTTCGCCCCGAAACCCAGTTGCGAATCAAGAACACGGCCAATGTGTTCTTCGATCTGGCTGTCGAGAAGGTGTGCCGAATTATTAAGAAGGTCCGGGAGGAGAATCATATCGTCGACCACGAAGCGACTGCGGCGAAGATCAGAACGCTTTTGCACAACATCCATGAGGATCGGAATACGCGATTCGAAAGCTATACCTATCGAGGTCGAAAACTGTCCGAATATACGGATATTGCATGGGTTGAGAAGGTCGCCTCTGTTGTCGAGGATGAGATCTACAATTCGGCCGGTCCAAATAACGGGCGGGCATATACGAATGTGAAGGCCGCCTATGATGATATCAAACTTGATTTCTACAAAAGACTGAATCGTTAAACCAAATAAAACTATGAAAAAGACAACGAAATGGATTCTGATCGGCGTGGCCGCAGCGGTGGCGCTGGTCGTGGCGTTCAACCTGCTGCCGGACGGCATCCGCATCGCCTCGACGATCTCTGCCGGCGTCGGCTTCGTGGCCGGCATCGTCGCCAGGGCGTGGTATGACCGCGAAACCAAAAAGGAGGAGGCCAAGGTATGAAGATCCTCCTGGACAACGGACACGGCGAGGAGACGCCCGGCAAGTGCTCGCCCGTGTGGCCGGACGGATCGTGCCTGCGCGAGTATGAGTTCGCCCGGGACATCGTGCGCCGGGTCTTCGATCGGCTGCACGCCCGGGGCGTCGTGGCGGAGATCATCGTCCCGGAGCTCCGGGATGTGCCGCTGTACGTGAGGGCCAACCGGGTGAACGGCATCTGCGACGTCGCCGGGAAGGAGAACTGCCTGCTGGTGTCGGTGCACGCCAACGCCGGCGGTGGCACCGGCTGGGAGGCCCACACCTGCCTGGGCGATTCGATGTCGGACCGCTATTCGGCCCTTTTCTACGAGAAGGCCGAGGCGGCGTTCGGCAAGGAGTGGCGGATCCGGAAGGGGAGCGCCGACCCCGCCGACCCCGATTGGGACAGCAACTTCGCGATCCTTCGCGACACGAAGTGCCCGGCGGTGCTGACCGAGAACTTCTTCATGGATAGCGAACCGGATTGCCGGTTCATTATGTCCGAGGAGGGCCGCGAGCGGATCGCCGTGATGCACGTCGAGGCGATCCTGGCCTGCATCGACTACCACCAAACCCAAAGCTGACATGAGACGGATCTACTACGACAGCCTGATGGCAAAGACGCTTCTCGCAAAGAACTTCGACACCTCGATGCTCTTCGGGACGATCTGCACGAAGCACGCCGAGACGGATCCGCTATCCGAGCGGGTGAAGCGCCACGAGAGCATCCATTGCGAGCAGTACTGGGAGATGACGGTGGCGGCGTTCCTCGTGGCCGTGGTACTGCAGATCGTGTTCGGCGGCGGCTGGTGGTTCGTGGCCGTGCCGTTCGTCTACTACGCGATCTACTTCCTGGAGGCGACGATCACCTGGGCGATCCGCCTCTGCACCCACGGATGGCGGGAGGCGTTCGACCGGGCCTATACGAACTCGATGTTCGAACAGGAGGCCCGGGACTGGGAGAGCGTCCCGGGTTATGTCGAATCGAGGCCGCTGTGGGCCGTCCTGCATTACTTCGGACGGATATGAGCCGCTGGGTAACAACTGCGATTGCTTTGGCCGCCACCTTCCTCGGAGGGTGGTGGCTGGGGCAATATGTCTCCCGGCCGGAGATTGTCGAGCGGGTGCGGGTTGAGACGGTGTTCTACGAACGTCCGCAGCCGTTCGCGGTGACGGAGCGCCTGGTGGCGGTGAATGTGCCTCGGATGCTGTTCGCTCCGGCTGATACGGTAGACCGGACGGTCGTCGTCGGCGACAGCGTGCAGATAACGGTCACGGAGCGCACGCTGGAGTACCGCGACTCGACCTATTACGCACGGGTGGTCGGGCCGGTCGTGGGGCCGATGGGGCCCCGGCTCGACTACTTCGAGACCTACAACAAGACGGTCGAGCGGGTGCAGCTCGTCCGCGAACCTTACGCCTGGGAACTGGGCCCCGCGCTGGGTGCCTGGATGACCTCGGACGGCAGTGGGGTGTGGGTCGGAGCCTATGCCCGACGCACATTCGGCCGATTCAGCGTGTCGGCCTCGGCGGGATACGATCCCCACAAAAAAAGCGCCTTCGGCCAGATCGAGGCCGGCGTGGCGCTGTGGCGCAAGTAAAAGCCCCGACCGAAAGGCCGGGGCGCTCTCTTTATAGATGAGCTGTCAAACAAATACTACAAAGAGATAGACGATAATTCTGATCCCAAACGGTGCAGTGCCTCCTCGATTCGTTTCACTTGGGCCTTCCGGGGTTTGGATTTCCCGTGTGCATAGCTCCAGAGTTGTTTGGGATTGATTCCTGACAACCTCCCCAAAGCGGCCGGGGTGATGATCCCGGCGTAGTATTGAAGAAGCGATTGCGTGTCGAACTTATACACGATCTCGTATTCGCCGTCAAGCCATTCCGGATATTGATATCCGTCTTCGCGGCTTGATTCGACAAAATGCCGGATGGATTGTTTCAGATCCTCTTTGGCGGCATCTGCCGTGTCTCCCATACCGGAGAACACTTCGTCGGTGCAATAGGCGCTGTATCCGCCGTCGCTGTTTTTTTCGATAATGGCTGTAATCTGTTTCATTTTATCCTCCTTTCCCTCCATCTGGGGGGGTGCCCTCCCCCTCCCTTCGGTTTTTTCGGGAAGGGCCTATTTCAGACCCATCTCCCGTTTGATTTTCTTTTCAAGTCCTGTACCCACTTCCTTACCTCCGTGAAACGGGACCGGGTACCTGATTCCGTTTTTCTCGTAAATCACGTGGCTTCCGCTTTGCCGGACGATCCGCCATCCGTTTGCGAGAATCAACTTTTGTAGCTCACTCGATTTCATCGCTTATAGTATTTGTTTGACACTACAAAGATAGATAAATTTCTATTATTTACAAAATATAATGGAAAAAAATCTATTGTTTAGACTGAAAAGAGCTTATATGATCTATTACCCTCCGGTTTGCCCGGTCGACCTTCGTCCAGTCGTAGGAGATGTAGAACTTCCCGGCGATCGAGGTGTCGACGTGGCCCAGCCCCTTGCTGATCTCCTTCTCCGAGATCCCGAGTTTGTCGGCCAGCGTCGCCCAGGTGTAGCGCGCCCAGTAGAAGGTCAGCCCCTCGATCCCGAGCTCCTTGGCGATGTGACGGAGCGACCGCTGGATCTGATGGATGAAGGTGTCGTAGGTGGCCCGTTCTTCAATGAACCGCAGGACGTGTTCCGTGCCGGCATACCGGGCGATTATCTCGGCCGCCTCCGGCTGGACGAGGATCGACACCGGGTTGATATTCTTGCCCGAGGTCTTCGTCCGCACGAAGTGGGCCCGGCCGTCGCGCAGCCGGTCGAGGTGGAACAGATCCACCAGGTTCATGCCGCACATGTAGAACGACAGCAGGAAGAGATCCCGGGCCGTCCGACGGAAAGGGTATGGCGTCTCGTAGGCGATCAGCCGCTGGAGTTGCTCCTCGGTGAGCGCCTCCTTGTCCTTGCGGGAGGAGGCGATCTTAAACTTGCGGAAAGGGTAGTGCTCGAGCCCGATCAGATCCTCGTTGATGGCGCTGTTGAAGACGGCTCGTAGGTTTCGGAAATGCAGGGCCCGGGTATTGATACTGGAGCCTTGCTTTTCGAGATAGGCGTCGAATGCCTTCAGCCAGATGACGGTGATAGCTTCGAACGAGAGATCCGACTTGTCGAACGCCTCGATCGTTTTGAGGGTGTAGAGATAGGCCAGTCTGCTGTTCTCGGTGCGCCTCGAGTCGGCGTATCGGTGGAAATAGTCGGAGAGGCTCTCCTTGTTCGACGTCGTTTTGACTGCGGTCAACATCGCTTTGATTTCGGAGACGCTTTTCCCGGCCAGCTTCCCGCTGTTGTCCAGCTCCCGGAGCGTGTTCGTATATCGGAAGAAGAGCGCTTCGATGCTCTCGTTGATCGCGCGGGCATTCGGGCACTTCGGGACGACGGCCTTGTTGACTTCGCCGTTCCAGTGTTCGGGCAGGATGTTGATGCCGGTGCCGATGGTCGTAACCTTCCCTTTCGAGGAGAGGAGGAATTGGATCGGGTATAGTCCGCGAACGTTAGCCCGCCGGCGGTCGAGTTTTAAGGAGATGGAGGCCATTTTGTGCAAGTTTTTTGCAAGTGGGGCGGTAATGACAATGCGACGTAATGCCGCCACAATGCGTTGTAAAGGTGGTTTAATTTTTGGGGAAAAGCAAGAAAAGCGCAAAAGAAAAGCACTTACATTGCTGTAAGTGCTTGGTTTTTAATTGGTAGCGGGAGAGAGACTTGAACTCTCGACCTCATGATTATGAATCATGCGCTCTAACCAGCTGAGCTATCCCGCCATTGCTTGATTGCGAGTGCAAAGGTAATGGAAAAATCGAAACCTGCAAAATATTCGGGCGAAAAAACGCGAGAAAATTGGGTCTTGAAATCCTTGGCATTGATTTTGAGACACCTGCGTGAAATTGAAATACGATGACCATCTCTGAATCCAAACACGCCGAATCGACCGACCGACTGGGCATTGTCAAATTGTTGGCCGGAATCACGTTGCTGGTGTCCCTTTCGTGGGAGATCATAGCCGGGGATCACCGCTACCTTTCAATGACCTATTTGACGATCCAGTTTTTTGTTTGCGTGATTTTTCTCTATGACTTTTTGCTTCGGATACTGCAGTCCGAGCACCGTGGTCGTTTTTTCGTGCGCCACCTGTTCTATTTGCTGATATCGATTCCCTACCTGACGCTGATTTCGTGGACGGGCGTCCGCATGACCCACGATTGGGGGATCCTGGTCGGACTGGTTCCGATGCTTCGGGCTTTTTTGGCGATGTTTCTCATCGTGGAGTGGATGGTGCGGAGCAAACGGGGCGGCCGGATGCGGTGGCTTTTTGCGGCGTATCTCTTCACGGTGGTGGTCTTCACCTACGTTTCGGCGCTGGTCTTCTACGACTACGAGGTGCTGGTGAATCCGAAACTCGAAGGGTTCGGCAATGCGCTGTGGTGGGCGTGGATGAACGTCACGACCGTCGGTGCGGAGATCTTTCCGGTGACGGCCGTCGGGAAGGTGGTCTGCGTGCTGCTGCCGTCGCTGGGGATGATGTTCTTCCCGATCTTCACGACCTATATATTGCAGGAGTATATGCCGCAGCAATCGAATCCTTCGTCCTCCACGCCTTCGTCCTCGACATCACCCGCCTCGATTTCCCCCGCATCATCTGCATCGTCATCACCCGACGTTTCAACTCCGGCCCCGCCAGCATCATCCGCATCCGGTGCAGGGGTTCCGGAGGTATGAGATTCTGCTACGGGTGCGGTCTCTGTTCGGAGATTGCCCATTCCGTTCAGGCGGAAGCCCCGGCACGAAGGCCGGGGCTTTTGTTTTCAGATTGCGGGTTTGGGATTGGCGTCGTAAAAACTCTTGTAGTCACCGTGTCTGGGAGCTCCGGGTTTGTCCGGATACCAATCGGGCATTTCGTCGACTTTGGCCTTGAGTTTTGCATACAAGGCCTGTACCTCGGGCGAGCATTGTTTTACGTCGATCGGGTGCTGTTCCATGGGATCCTCCGCAAAGTTGTAGAATCGTCCGTCCCAATAATATTTGTACTGGGTGTTGAAGGCGCAGCGGGCCGCTCTCGGGTAGGCTTTGTGCGGCCAGAGGGGGTTGAAGTGCATCAGAGTGAACTCTCGCTCGAGGGGTTTATCGCCACATAATTCGGGATAGAGCGAAATTCCTTCAGTGTTCCACTCATCGGGGATCTTGACACCCATGGCATCGGCCAGCGTCGGCATGAAGTCGGTCAAATCGACGAGACGTTGACTGACTCGTCCGCTTTTGATCTTGTCACCCCAGGCGATGAGCAGCGGGACATGGGTACCGTTGGAGGTGGAGTTGCCTTTTCCGCCCTTGATTTCGCGGCCGTCGTCCAGTTTCGAGACGACCTGTTCCATGGTTCCGTTGTCCCCGACAAAGATCAGAATGGTGTTGTCCCAAAGGCCGTCGGTCTGGAGTTTGTCGACGAACTTGCCGACCTGTTTGTCGAGATAGGCGACCATGTCTGGGAAGTGGCGGGTGTCATGGATGAACCGGGTTTCCGGGTTATCGGTCCAGCATTCGGAGTCGGGCGTCGGCACATGGGGTGTATGTACCAGCGGCGTAGGGTAGTAGAGCAGGAATGGTTTTCGGGCCGCGGTCTGCCGGTCGATGTAGTCGAAAGCGTATCGCAGAGCATCATCCGGGCCGTAGTAACTGAAGTCGTAACGGCCGTTGTTGTCGAGATAGGAGAATGCGTAACGGTCGGTCGCCTTATCGCCGGCGAGTTCCTTGTAGATTTCGAGTTGACAGAGACACCATTCGTCGAAACCGAGTTTGGGAACCATCTCCCGGGATCGACCGAGTTGCCATTTCCCGACGATGGCCGTGGAGTATCCGGCTTGTTGGGCGAGGTGGGCGAAGGTATGTTCGTCGTCGTTCATGTATCCGAAGTTGACGTAGTTTCGGTCGTTGTAGACGCCGGTCATGAGTTGCACTCGGGAGGGGGTGCTGAGCGGCAAGGCGTGCATGTTTTCGAAGCGGATGGCCTGTCGGGCGAGTGAATCGAGGTGCGGGGTCTGGTAACTGACGCCGCCGTAACAGCCGAGACATTCGGCGCCGAGGTCATCGGCGAGAATCAGAATGATGTTCGGTTGGTTTGGTTTCTGGCTGGAGCATCCGCCGGCAGCCAGAGCGAGGAGACCGAGCCCTGCAGTTTGGAGTCGATTTTTCATGGGGATTTCGTTTTGGGTTTCTGTTCCTCGCAAATATAACATCAATTTCGTTATAATCCAATTTCGAAACATAAATAGTGGGGTATATTGTTTCGAATTGTTTTGAAATGAAAAATCCGGACCATTTTGATCCGGATTGAATGACGATATGTTTTCGATTGTCAGTTTTGTTTTTGCTGTTGGGCCTTGAGCAGGTCGCGGATCTCGGTGAGGAGCAGCTCCTCCTTCGACGGAGCGGGGGGAGCTGGGGGAGTCTGGGCCTTTTTCTTCATGAGGCGGTTCATCAGTTTGACCATCAGGAAGACGCAGAAGGCCAGAATGGCGAAGTCGATGCACTGCTGGATAAAGGCGCCATAGTTCCAGTAGACGGGTTCCACGGGGGCGCTTTGTGCAACAGCGGCGCCGTCGCTGACGAGTTCTCCGACCGACCGCACGGCGCCCGCGGTCACGTCGCGGACCTTCGAGATATCGAGCCGCAACTGTGAGAAGTCGGTATTTCCGATCAGGGCGCCGATCGGGGGCATGAGAATGTCGTTCACCAGCGAGGAGACGATCTTTCCGAACGCGCCGCCGATGATCACGCCGACGGCCATGTCCATGACATTGCCCTTGAGGGCAAACTCTTTGAATTCCTTGAAAAAAGCCATACTGTTCGATTTTTGATGGGTTACAAGTTTACTGACGGTCGGACGAAACGTGCCGATCCGGACAAAGATAGGAAAAAATCGCCAACCCCTGAAATTCGAGCCGATCGGCGTGACGTCCTTTGCACGGTCGGGCCCGGCCGTCGGACGCCGTTTGCAGACCACGCTTTGAGGTCACGCAACAGGAACACCCTGAATGTAGTCGTGCGGGGTATATCCTATCGAGCTTTTTCGTATCTTTGTCCCGATATGAACCGGAAGATCCGTTCCGTACGACATCCCGCCACCGGGGTGCCGCGATCCGGCAACGTGTAATTCCGGACTTCCGCAAACCGAACCACATGACACCCGCAGCCGTCATTCTCACCGTATTGGGCTATATCGCCGTCTTGTTCGTCGTGGCATGGCTTTCGGGCCGCCGGGCCGACAATGCGGGCTTCTTCACCGGCAACCGCCGCACGCCGTGGTATATGGCGGCCTTTGCGATGATCGGCGCGGCAATGTCGGGCGTCACCTTCATCTCGGTCCCGGGGTCGGTGGCCGTCGATTCCTTCTCCTACATGCAGATGGTTGCCGGGTTCACAGTGGGGCAGTTCATCGTGGCCTACGTGCTGATCCCGACCTTCTACCGCCTGCGGGTGGTCTCGCTCTACGAATACCTCGACGACCGCTTCGGCGTCGCCTCGCACCGCACCGGGGCTTGGTTCTTTTTCCTTTCGAAGATGCTCGGCGCCGCCCTGCGCGTCTACGTCGTCTGCGCGGTGCTCCAGCTGCTGGTCTTCTCGCACTACGGCATTCCGTTCTGGACCAATGCCCTCGTCACGATGGCCTTCGTGTGGCTCTATACGCGGCAGGGGGGTGTCAAGTCGCTGATCTGGACCGATACGCTCAAGACGCTGTGCCTGGTCGGGAGCCTCGTGCTGTCGATCCTCTTCATCATGCGGGCGCTGGACCTTTCGGCCGCTGAGACGGCGCGCGAGGTGGCCCGGTCGCCCATGTCGCGGATCTTCTTCTTCGACGACCCGGCCTCGGGGCGCTATTTCTGGAAGATGTTTGCAGCGGGTATCGTGCTGCTGGTGGCCATGACGGGACTCGATCAGGACATGATGCAGCGCAATCTGAGCTGTGCCACGCCGCGCGACTCGCAGAAGAATATCGTGCTGACGGCCGTGAGCCAGATCTTCGTCATCTTTCTCTTTCTGGTTCTCGGGGTGCTGCTCTACCTCTACGCCGACCGGACAGGGCTGCCGCTGCCCGCAAAGAGCGACCAGGTCTTTTCGATGGTGGCCGTAGAAGGCGGACTTCCGCTTGTGGTTGGCATTCTGTTCGTTGTCGGGCTTATTTCAAGTACCTATTCAGCTGCCGGATCGGCCCTGACAGCGCTGACCACCTCCTTTACGGTCGATATCCTCGAGGGGACGAAACAACTCGACGACTGCCGGCTGACCCGCCTGCGCAAGGGGGTGCATGTCGGCATGGCGCTGCTGATGGCCGGAGTGATCCTGGCTTTCGAGTATTGGGCCGACGACAGCGTCATCAATCTGGTCTACAAGGTGGCCAGCTACACCTACGGTCCGATCCTCGGCATGTTTGCCTTCGGCATGATGACGCGCCGCCGGGTGCGCGACCGCTGGATGCCGCTGGTGGCCGTTGCAGCTCCGGTGCTGAGTGCGCTGCTGCAGTTCTGGGCCCGCGAGAGGTGGGACTACCAGATCGGATTCGAACTGTTGATCTATAACGCCGCCTTTACCGTCATCGGCATGTATATACTGTCACAACGAAATGAAAAATAGGTATTTATATATCTTCACCTCGCTTTTGGCATTAACCCTTTCGACGACCCTCTCGGCCGCCTCGATCTCTTCGGCGACGCGGACCCGGATCGGCCGCACGCTGTCGCGGATCGTCTCGCGCGAGGTCTCGGGGGGCTACCAGAAGGCCGAGCCGATCACCGTGCGGGTGCAGGCCGTGAAGGCATCGCGTCGTACGGTGCGCATCTATGCGACGATCGGACTTTCGTACTATCCCTTCCGTGTGGAGAATACCGCCGCCATGCGCGATTCGGTGCGGGCGCTGCTGCCCGCCGAGTACCGCAAGGCGCAGATCGAACTCTATACCGACAACCGCGAGGTGGGGGAGTTGATCCCCATGGCGTGCCGCGATGCCGGGCAGACGCGGCGACTGATCGAAAAACGACGCCTCATCCCCTTCACCAACCGGTCCGTACGGCCGCTGGTGACTCCGCTCTCGGCGGCCTACACCGTGACCGGAGGCCTTGCCGGACGTCATATCGCCCTCTGGCAGAGCCACGGCCGCTATTTCGACCAGACGCGGGATTGTTGGCGGTGGCAGCGTTCGACGCTGTGGCAGACGTGCGAGGACCTCTATACGCAGAGTTACGTGCTGCCTTACCTGGTTCCGATGCTGGAGAACGCCGGGGCCTGCGTGGTGCTGCCCCGTGAACGCGACGTGCAGCTTCACGAGGTGCTCGCGGACAACGACGCGCGGGACGAATACGCCGAACAGGGGGCGTGGGAAGAGGGCGGCACGGGCTTCGCCCATCTGCGGCAGGTCTACCTCACGGGCGAGAATCCCTTCCGTGACGGCACGACGCGTCGCATCCGTAGCGTGACCCATCGCCCCTCGGGCGAGGCTGCGTGGCGGGCCACGATCCCCGAGCGAGGCGAATATGCCGTCTATGTCAGCTACGAGTCGACCCCCGAGAGCGTTGACGATGCCCACTATACGGTGCACCACCTGGGCGGCGAGACCGAATTTGCCGTCAATCAGACGATGGGCGGCGGGACGTGGATCTACCTCGGACGGTTCACCTTTGCGGCGGGCGAGCAGACGCTTGTGACGCTGACCAACCGCTCGCGGCGGGCCGGACGGCTTGTTTCGGCCGATGCCGTGAAACTGGGCGGCGGCTTCGGCAACGTGGCCCGCACGCCGATTGACTCGCTGCGCCATGCCGACCGCGAATATATCGCCGAGACGAGCGGCTATCCGCGCTTCTGCGAGGGGGCGCGTTACTGGCTGCAGTGGGCCGGCTTCCCCGAGGGGGTCTACACGCCCAAACACGACCGTGACGACTACAAGGACGACTACATGTCGCGGGCCCATTGGGTCAATGCCGTGATGGGTGGTTCGGAGCGCCTGCCCGACTCGACGGGGTTGCACATTCCGCTGGATCTGGCCCTCGCGTTCCATTCGGATGCCGGGGTGCGCGACGGCGACGGCATTGTCGGCACGCTGGGCATCTTCTATACGCGCGAACAGGGGGGCAAATTCACGGGCGGTGCCGACCGCTACCGTTCGCGCGATCTGACGGACCTTGTCCAGACCCAGGTGGTCGAGGATATCCGCCACCTCTATGAGCCCGGCTGGCAGCGGCGCGGACTCTGGAACCGGGCCTACTACGAAGCCCGTGTCCCGAGTGTCCCGACGATGCTGCTCGAACTGCTTTCGCACCAGAATTTTGCCGACATGCGTCTGGGGCAGGATCCTCGGTTCCGGTTTGCGGTCAGCCGCGCCGTCTATAAGGGTATCCTGCGCTATGTCAGCTCGCAATACGGATTATCGGAAGTAACGGTTCAGCCGCTTCCGGTCTGCTCGTTTGCCGCCGAATTCACGGCCGACGACCGCGTGCGCCTTTCGTGGCAGCCGACCGTCGATCCGCTCGAGGCGTCGGCCGTGCCGACCGGCTATGTGGTCTACATGCGGCTCGACGACGGCGGTTTCGATAACGGCCGTCTGGTGGACCGTCCCGAACTGATCGTCGACCTGGAGCCCGGCCGCCGCTACGCCTTCCGCGTGACGGCCGTCAATGCCGGCGGCGAGAGTTTCCCGAGCGAGACGCTGGCCGCATGCCGGGTGGCCGATGAGCGGGGACGCGTACTGATCGTCAACGGCTTTGACCGCGTGAGCGGCCCCGTTGCGATGCGCAGCGATTCGTTGGCCGGTTTCCGCATGGATCTCGACGGCGGGGTGCCCGACCGCATGGATATCTCGTTCGTCGGGCCGCAGCGGGTCTTCGACCTCGCGATGGCGCGCAGCAATGTCGACAGCCTGGCGCTCGGGGCCTGCGACCGCGATTACGAGACCGACGTCATCGGCGGCAATACGTTCGACTATCCGTCGCTGCACGGCCGTTCCATGGCGGCCGCCGGTTACTCCTACTGTTCGACTTCGGCCCGGGCCGTCGAAGAGGGGCGTGTGGCGCTGCGGGGATACGATGCCGTCGATCTGATCCTCGGCAAGCAGCGCACCACGACGATCGGACGGGGCATCGCCGATGCCGCCTTCGAGGTCTTTCCCGAGGCTTTGCAGAGTCGTCTGAGACGTTATCTGGCCGACGGAGGGGCGTTGTTCGCTTCGGGTGCCTATGTGCTTTCGGATCTGGCCGGGCAGGCCGCCTCGGAGCGTGAGCGGAGCTTCGCCGGGGAGGTGCTGCGCTGCCGGCTGGGGGCGTGTCGCGCGACGGGTTCGGGCCGCGTGCGCGTCGTGACGGCCCATCCGGGCTTCTCGCGCGGCGAGTACCGCTTCAATACGGAGTATCGTCCGGATTGCTACGTCGTCGAGCGGTCGGATGCGCTGGAGCCGGTCGGCCGCGAGGCCTTTGCCGTGATGCGCTATGTCGACGGTAACGGCACGGCCGCCGTGGCGAGTGAATCCGCCGGGCGGACCTTCGTCGCGGGCTTCCCGTTCGAGACGATCGGCGGCGAGGTGGAGCGCGACCGGATGATGCGCGACGTGCTGGACTTCCTCGTGAAGCAAAGGTAGAGATAAAGAGGTTTTACATTCTAAAATTTATAACGTTATGTCATTGGAACAGCAGATTTCGAAAGGGATCATGGAGGCCATGAAGGCCAAGGACACGGTGCGTCTGAGTGCGCTCCGCAATGCGAAGAAGTACATCATCGAGGCCAAGACGGCCGGTCCGGAGGTGGCCGAACTGCCCGATGCCGACGTGCTGAAAATCATCTCGAAACTGGCCAAGCAGGGCACCGATTCGGCACAGATCTTTACCGAGCAGAACCGCCCCGATCTGGCGTCGGAGGAGCTGGCGCAGGTGGCCGTCTATCAGGAGTTCCTGCCCAAGCAGCTCACGCCCGAAGAGCTGACTGCCGAGCTTCGCACGATCATTGCCGAGGTGGGTGCCACGTCGATGAAGGAGATGGGTAAGGTGATGGGCGTCGCCTCGAAACGTCTGGCCGGACGCGCCGACGGCAAGGAGATTTCGGCCCGGGTCAAGGAGTTACTCGCTTAGGTAATGCACGTTTCCGAATCGTTGCACCGTAACCTGAAGACCATTGCCATGCCTTCGGCCATGGTGGTGGGGGCGTTGCTGTGCCGGCCGATTGCCGGCCTTGAGACTGCAAGTCATCAGATGATCACCCCGACGCTGATCTTCCTGATGCTCTTCGTCACCTTCTGCCGCGTCAGCCCCAAACAGATGAAACCTTCGATGCTGCACCTCTGGCTGCTGCTCTTCCAGGTGGTCATGTGTGTGGCGGTCTATCTGGTGCTGCGCCCGTTGAACGAGGTGGTGGCTCAAGGTGCCATGGTCTGTGTACTGGCTCCCGTGGCGATGGCCGCCGTGGTCATCGCCGGCATGCTCGGCGCCAACGTCGCCACGATGGCCACCTACAGCCTGATCTGCAACATGGCCATTGCGCTGGTGGCCCCCGTGATCCTCACCTTCACGGGCAACGGCGTCTGCACCTTCTCGCAGATTCTGGCCCGCATCGCTCCGCTGTTGATCGGACCGTTTGCCGCGGCGCAGTTCTTCCGTTTTGTCTTCCCGAAGGCGGCCCGATGGATCGGCGATCACAGTCTGATCTCGTTCTACATGTGGCTGTTGTCGCTGCTGGTGATTATCGGCCGTACGACCTGTTTCATCATCGACCTCCACGATGCCTCGATGTCGACGGAGTTGTGGCTGGCCTTTGCCGCTCTGGTGATCTGTCTGGTGCAGTTCAAGGTGGGGCGCATGCTTGGTCGTCGGTATGGCGATCCGCCGGCCGGCGGTCAGTCGCTCGGGCAGAAAAATACGGTGTTGGCCGTGTGGATGGCGCAGGCCTTTCTGAATCCCATCTCGTCGATTGCCCCGACGGCCTATATCGTCTGGCAGAATTTCGTGAACAGTTATCAGATATACAGGAAGGATCGGGAAAAATTCCGGTAGTCTGATTTGTAATGTGATGGAATGCAGCCATTTGCAACAGTTGCCGCATTTTTTTCTACACCTCGGGACGGCTGGCTGATCCGCTTTTCCCGGTCGTTCTCAGGCCGATTTTGTTACTATTTTGTTACTCGGAAGCTCTCCCGGAAGAGTCTTTGTCTCGAAAAAAGGGGTGCGGCAATTGCATACTGCACCCCTTTTGTTCGGTCCCTTGCTGGGAGCTACTCCCAGAAGCGGAAGAAGTGGTGGACCGGGCCGTGTCCGTGGCCGATCTCGTAGGCTGCCCCGGCTTCGATGGCCCCGGCAATGTACTCCTTGGCGCGCGTGGCCGCCTCGTCGAGCGAGCAGCCCCGGGCCAGGAAGGCCGCCAGTGCCGACGAGAGGGTGCAGCCCGTGCCGTGGGTGTTGCGCGTTGCCAGACGGCGCGAGCGCAGCGGCAGGATGCGCTCCTCTTCGGCGTTGTAGAAGATATCGACGAGCTCCTCGTCGTGCAGGTGGCCCGCCTTCAGAAAGACCGAGACACCGCCCGCGTTGCGCGAGAGTTCGCGTGCCGCTTCGGGCAGCGACTCCTGTCGGTCGATCTTCCGTCCGAGCAGCAGTTCGGCCTCGGGGATGTTCGGCGTGATGATCCGTACGGTGGGGATCAGCTCGTCGCGCAGCGTCGAGACGGCCTCCTGCTGCAGCAGCGGATCGCCCGACGTGGCCACCATCACCGGGTCGAGTACCACGTTGCGTAGCCCGTAGGGGCGGAGCGTGTCGCGCACGGCGCGGATCAGCTCCGAGGAGTGCAGCATGCCGATCTTCACGGCGTCGGTGCCGATATCGTCCAGCACCGAGCGGATCTGTCCCGTGACGAACTCCACCGGGATGGGATGGACGCCCGTGACGCCCACCGTATTCTCGTCGACAACGGCCACGATGGCCGACGTTCCGAAGCATCCGCACGCCGAGAAGGTCTTCAGGTCGGCCTGGATGCCGGCGCCGCCGCTGGGGTCGCTCCCCGCAATGGTCAGCGCGCGTTTGTAGTGTTTTGGGGTTTCGTTGTTCATATTTTCCACGTTTCAAGATTCCAGGCGCTCTCCCAGAACAGCCACTCCATGCGCGTACAGCGCACGAAGAGTTCGCTCATCCGCCGGCGGGTCTCTTCGCCTGCCGCGGCGGCCAGTTCGTTGCAGATCGCCGTGGCTTGCTCCGCCGAGGCGGCAAAGGCCGGATCGGCATAGGTCTCGATCCACGCCCGGTAGGGATTTTCTGCAAGAGGCCTGTGCGCTTTCGGCCCGGTCGGGGTGTCGGCGTGCGTCGCGGAACCTGCGGCCAGCCCGTCGGCTGCCCGTCGGCCGTTGCCCTCCGCCCGGGCATGGATCCACTCGCCGACCCGCTGGTAGACCACAAAGCAGGGCAGCACGGCCGCCGCCTCGACCTCCACCGGAGCCAGCGCCTGGGCGTCGAGCACCGAGGTGTAGAGCAGGCACGTCGGGCTGATCTCTTCGGGGGCCGGGTGGCTCCCCGCGAGGAACTGCGCGTGGAGGGCCCGTTCGACCTCGATACCGTCGAGCGCGAAGTGCAGGAAGCGTTCGGCCTGCTCCTTGCGGGGCAGACGCGCGGCCACGTGGGCCAGCCGCCTTGCATAACCGTCCAGATAGAGGGCGTCCTGCCGGATGTAGAAGCGGAAACGCTCCTCCGGAAGGCTTCCGTCGGCCAGCGCCCCGACGAACGGGTGCGCGAGAATCTTTTCGTAGACGGGGAGGGCCGCCTCCCACGCCTCATCGCTCCAGCGTCTCATGGACGGTCAGCGTTTGCGGGCCACAACGGCCACGTAATCCCCCTTGCCGTATCCCGGCGTGGGCTGCTCCTCCTCGTCGTTCGAGCAGACGGGGTGCGAGGTCAGCGTCTGCGAGAACTCCAGATCGGTGAAGCCCGCCTCGCGCAGCAGCTCCACCTTCTCGGCCGTCGTGCGCCAGGCAGCCACGTCGACGAACTCGATCGGGTAGGGGTTGGGCGGGTAGCACCCCGCAAGCAGCGGGTGATCCCATGTCCCGACGGCCTTGGCCAGGTTGTAGAGCAGGCCGTAGGAGCTCTCCTTCGGCACGTCGATCAGAATGATCCGGCCCCCGGCGGGCAGCGCCTCGTAGGCCTTGCGCACCACGCTCCGCAGGTCGCCGATGTAGCTCGGCGTGCCGTTGAAGAGCAGCGTGTCATAGGTTCCGTGGCCGAAGTCGGCCTCCTCGGCCGTCGCCTCCACCACGTGCATGCCCCGCTTGCGGGCGATTTCGGCCATTCCCTTCGAGGGTTCGATGCCGTCGGTGACGGTGATGCCGTACTCCTCGCGGAGAATCTTCTCGAACAGACCGCTGCCGCAGCCCACCGAGAGCACCCGCCCGGCATCCTTGAGTGTCGAGGCTACCAGATTGACCTCGGAATAGAGTACGTTGCGGTTGTCGAGAAACCAGGCATCATAGGCCGATGCGTACTGGTCGAATCCTTTTCCCATTTCTGTTGTCTTTTGCTTAAAAGGTTATGATTTCGGTTTGCAGGGTTTTCAAATCAAGGGTGAAGAGACGTCCGTCGAGCGGTTCGCCGAAGCCGACGATCCACTTGATGGCCTCCGACGCCTCGAGCGTACCGATGACTCCCGGGACGGTGCCCAGCACGCCGCTTGTGGTCCGCGGCCGGGCGCACAGCGCCTCGCGGTCGGGGTAGAGCTCCGCATAGCGGCGCCCCGAGCGTCCGTTGAAAAGGGCCACCTGCCCTTGGAACTCGCCGATCGAGCCGTGGACCCACGGCTTGCCGCAGGCCGCACACGCATCGTCGATCAGGTAGCGTGTCGGAAAGTTGTCGCAGCAGTCCACGACCAGGTCGTAGCCCTCGATCACCTCCCGGGCATTTTCGGCCGTGAGCCCCTCGTCGTAACACGTGAAGCGCGTCTGCGAGCAGAAGGCCGACAGCCGTTCGCGGGCCGCCTCCGTCTTCGGGCGTCCGATCTGCGACTCGGTGTAAAGCGTCTGCCGCTGGAGGTTGCTCTCCGAGACGCGGTCCGGATCGGCAAGCCCGAGTCGGCCCACTCCGGCACCGGTGAGGTAGAGCGCCGCCGGCGAGCCCAGTCCGCCGACCCCGACCACGAGCACCGACGCCTCGGCAAGACGCCGCTGACCCTCGGGGCCGATCTCCCGGAGCATCGTCTGCCGGGCGTAACGTTCCGTCGAGTCCATCATCAGTCGAAGACCTTGTCCCAGTCCTTCCAGACCACCTCGTAGCCTTCACGCCGGATGTCGGCCTCGACCTGCGACGGCGTGCGCTCGTCGCTGACGGTGAACTGCTCGAGCGACGTCGGGTAGACGCGGTAGCCTCCCGGATCGGTCTTCGAGCCGGCGCTCATCGACGTGACGCCCAGCGTGGCCATATGGTTGCGGAACTCGGCGCGTTCGCGCGTCGAGTAGGAGATGTCGACGTCGTGGTCGAAGATCCGGAAGGCGAAGGTCACCTGGGCCAGTTCGCGGTCGCTCATCACGACGTTGGGCTGGAAGTGCCCCTCGGACGGCCGCATGCGCGGGAAGTTGACGCTGTAACGCGTCTTCCAGTAGTGACGGCGCAGGTACTGCAGGTGCAGCGCCATCATCGTCACGTCGGTGCGCCACTCCTCGAGTCCGATCAGCACGCCCATGCCGATCTTGTGGACCCCGGCCTGACCCATGCGGTCGAAGCCGTTGACACGCCACTCGAATTTCGACTTCATGCCCGCCGGGTGGTAGATGTTGTAGTTCTTGCGGTTGTAGGTCTCCTGGAAGCAGACCACGCCGTTCAGACCCGAATGGGTCAGCCGCTCGTAATCCTCGGCTGAAAGCGGCATCACCTCGATCGTCAGGTTGTTAAAGTACGGGCGGCAAATGTGCAGCGCCTGCTCGATGTAGTCGACGCCTGCCGCCCGCGGATTCTCACCCGTGACGATGAGCAGGTTCTCGAACGGACCCAGTTCGCGGATCGCCCGACACTCCTCCTCGATCTGCTCCGGCGTGAGGATCACGCGCGGAATGGCGTTGTGGCGGTTGAATCCGCAGTAGATGCACGAGTTGGTGCACGAGTTGGTGATGTACATCGGAACGTACATCGAGATCGTCTTGCCGAAACGCTCCTGCGTATAGCGGCGGCTCAGTCGGGCCATCGGCTCCAGATAGGCCTCGGCAGCCGGCGAGACCATCGCCATGAAGTCGTCGAGCGTCGGGTACTCCTTCGCAAGGGCCCGCTCGACATCGGCGGCCGTCTTCGAGAGGATCCGTGCCGTGGTCTCCTCCCAGTCGTATTTGGCTAATTCCTCGGAAAACATCGTACGCACGGTTTTAGTCGAGGAACGAGGTCAGCGGGCTGCTTGCTTCGGCATGGCGCGACTGGGCGCCCAGTCCCGATTCATAGGCTTCGCGGCCCGCCTCGACGGCGCGTGCGAAGGCCCGGGCCATCCGTTCGGGATCGCCCGCTACGGCGATGGCCGTGTTGACCAGCACGGCGTCGGCCCCCAGCTCCATGGCTGCGGCGGCGTGCGACGGCGCGCCCAGGCCGGCATCGACCACCACGGGAACGTTGCTCTGTTCGATGATGATCTCGAGCAGTTCACGCGTCACGAGACCCTTGTTCGTGCCGATCGGTGCCGCAAGCGGCATGACGGTGGCGGCACCGGCCTCCTCGAGGCGCTTGCACAGCACGGGGTCGGCCTGGATGTAGGGCAGCACGACGAAGCCCATCTTGGCCAGCTCCTCCGTGGCGCGGAGCGTTTCGATCGGGTCGGGCAGCAGGTATTTCGGATCGGGGTGGATCTCCAGCTTGATGAAGTTCGTCCCGAAGGCCTCGCGGGCCAGCTGGGCCGCCAGAACGGCCTCCTCGGCGTTGCGCACGCCCGAGGTGTTCGGGAGCAGCTGCACGCCCGGACGGCGGATATGGGCCAGCAGGTCGTCCTGCGGATTGGACATGTCGACCCGTTTCATGGCCACGGTGACCATCTCGGTCTTCGAGGCGGTGATGGCACGCGACATCAACTCGTTGGAGCTGAACTTGCCCGTGCCGACGAACAGACGCGAACGGAACGTCCGTCCGCCGATTACCAATTCGTTCATGATTTGTGTTGTTTTAGAATATCGACGATTTTGCGAGTCTCCTCCGCGGGGTCGGCGGCGCCGAGCAGCGCTCCCGAAAGGGCGATGCCCGTGGCTCCCGTGGCGAGGATCTGCGCAATGTCGGCGGCCGTGATGCCGCCGATGGCCACCACCGGCAGCGTGATGCCCGCCGCGCGGCAGCGTGTGAAGATCTCCCGGTAACCCTCCAGCCCGAGGATGGGGCTCAGATTGCGTTTGGTTTGGGTGAAGCGGAACGGCCCCAGCCCGATGTAGTCGGCACCGGCCGCTGCGGCCCGTTCGATATCCTCGAACGTATTGGCCGTCGCGCCGAGGATCGTTCCGGCGGGGAGCAGCGTGCGGGCCTCGCGCGGCGGCATGTCGTTCTTGCCCAGATGGACGCCGTCGGCACCGAGTTCCGTGACCAGGTGCACGCGGTCGTCCAGGAGGAACGTCGCGCCGTACTGGCGGCACAGGCGTCCCACCTCGCGTCCCACGCGCAGGAACTCCTCGTCCGGGGCATCCTTCATGCGGAGCTGCACCCAGCGGCAGCCCCCCTCGAGGACGGCCCGTGTGCCCGAGATTTCGTCGTATCGGTCGTTCCGATGTGTGATGAATTGCAACATGGTTTTTCTATGCGTTTCTGTACTGTTCGATCCGTCGGAGCGTCTGCCGCAGCCCCTCGCGGGAGGTGTCGCGCCAGATGCACCCCAGCAGCGCCGCACCTCCGAATCCCACGTCGTGCAGCAGCGGCAGCCGTTCGGGTTCGACGCCGCCCAGTGCCAGCGTCCGCGCATCGATCACCCCCTGCCGCGAGGCCCGGCGCAGCACCTCTTCGTCGAAGGCCGACCGGTAGCCGCTCTTGGAGATGCTGTCGAAAATCGGGCTCAGGAAGCGGTAGCCGGTCGTTGCGGCGCAGGCCGTGAGCTCCCCGAGCGTGTGACACGAACGGCTCCGCAATCCCGCGAAACCCTTCGGCGCCTCCGGATTGCGGCCGTTGAGGTGGACGCCTCCCAGCCCGTATTCGGCGGCCAGCGGCAGGTGGTCGTGCAGACTCAGACGCGGGTACAACTCCGCGGGCAGCGACTCGATGAGCCGCCGCATGGCGCCCTCCTCCGACGCGGGTTTGCGCAGGTGGAGGCGGTCGATCCCTGCGTCGAGCAGGCGGCCGATCGTCTCCGCCTCGCCCCGGACGAAGTCGGGCGCCGTGATGACGACGATCCGCATCATCCTCCGCAGACGGCTCGGATGACGGTGATCTTCATCCCCTCCTCGAGGGGTTTCGAGGCCCATTCGCTGCGCGGCACCACGCGGTTGTTCACCGCAACGGCAACCCCTTCGGCGGGGATTCCCTCGTGCGCGAGCAGTTCGGCCAGACTCATCGGAGTCTCGACTCCGACCGGCTTGTGATTGATGGTTACTTCCATGATGGATCCCGTAATTTGCAGAAGACGTGCCCGTGAGAAATTACGGTCTATGAACAAGTCCTTTCGTCGGTGTTGCCCGCATCAAGTTCATAGGGTGTGATCTCAGCCTTTGCGTGGAACCTGCCCGCCGGCGGTGTGAATCCCGTGCGGCGTCCGTTTTTCCCGAAGGCACCCCTCTTGTGTCGGACAAATATAGCGAAAAAATCGGTTCCGACGTCTCTGAACGGAAAAAAACATCTTCAAGGGCGTCGGCCAATCCGTAATTGGGGTTGTAAAATCGGTAATTCATCTACAGCTTTTCCCGAATCTTCTTCCGATCTTTGTATCGGTGAATCGGGCCGGTCTCCGGATCTGTCCGACGGCTGAACGATAACCCGTAAAAACGGCGACCATGAAACGGATATTTGTCTTTGTCTTATTTTTAATACTGGTAACCATGAACAGCGTGCAAGCCCGGAAGAATGACCGGACCTTTGCGCCGAGCGATCGGGTCACCGTCGAGCGTGTCCATTTTCGGACCCGTTTCGGCACGACCTTGGCCGGCGATCTCTACAAACCGAAAAATGCCGTGGGCAAACTGCCTGCCCTGGCTGTCTGCGGCCCCTTCGGCGCCGTCAAGGAGCAGGCCTCGGGGCTCTATGCCCAGACGATGGCCGAACGCGGCTTCGCAGCAGTGGCCTTCGACCCCTCGTTTACCGGTGAAAGTACGGGCGAACCCCGCTACATGGCTTCGCCCGATATCAATACCGAGGATTTCTCGGCGGCCGTTGACTTCCTTGTGCTGCGCGACGACGTCGATCCCGAGCGCATCGGCATCATCGGCATCTGCGGCTGGGGCGGTCTGGCCCTCAATGCCGCCGCCATCGACACCCGCATCAAGGCCACGGTCAGCTCGACGATGTACGACATGAGCCGCGTGACGGCCAACGGCTACTTCGATTCAATGGATGCCGACGGCCGCTACGAACTCCGCCGTCAGCTCAATGCCCAGCGGACCGAAGATGCCCGCACGGGCACTCATGCCCTGGCCGGCGGGGTGGTTGATCCGCTGCCTGCCGATGCCCCGCAGTTCGTCCGGGACTACTACGACTACTACAAGACGCCGCGCGGATACCATTCCCGCTCGCTGAACTCCAACGGCGGCTGGGCCCGTACGTCGGCCCTCTCGTTCCTCAATACGAAGCTGCTCTCCTACAGCGACGAGATCCGCTCGGCGGTGCTGATGATCCACGGCGAAAAGGCCCACTCGCGTTACTTCAGCGAGGATGCCTTCAAACGCCTCAAGGGCGACAACAAGCAGTTGGTGATCATTCCCGGCGCCAGCCACGTCGATCTCTACGACCGGATGGACATTATCCCCTTTGACCGCATCGAGCGTTTCTTCCGCGATAATCTCCGATAACGATGACACTCGAAGCCTTTCTTGCACATGTGGCCGCACGCCGGCCGCTCGATACGCCCGAGATCGCGGCCTTGATGAACGAGATGAACGACCGTGCGCGCCGCATCACCTGTGCGATCAATGGTGCCTACCACACGCAGGAGGAGCTGCGCGAGTGGATGGGCCGGCTGTTCGGTCGGCCGGTCGATCCCACGTTCCGCCTCTTCCCTCCCTTCTACACCGATTTCGGTCGCAATATCCACCTGGGCCGCAACGTCTTCATCAATGCCGGCTGCCACTTTCAGGACCATGGCGGTGTCTGGCTGGGTGACGGTGTGCTGGTGGGTCACAACGTCGTCTTCGCGACGCTGAACCATCGTCTCGATCCGGCGCATCGGGCCGAAATGATCCCGGCACCGATCATCGTGGGACGCAACGTCTGGATCGGCTCGAACGCCACGATCCTCCAGGGGGTAACGATCGGCGACGGAGCCGTCGTGGCGGCCGGAGCTGTCGTGACGCGGGACGTCGAGCCGAATACCATCGTCGGCGGAGCCCCGGCCCGCCGGATCCGCCGCATCGAGGTCGGCGAGGCTGTCGAATCCGATAAACGGTAACCGGACCTGCGGGCGGAGCGCGTTGGAGACTGTCCGCCGGCCGAAGGTCGCAACAATACGCAGAACACAATGAAAAAACGCATGTTTTTGATGGCGCTTTTCGGCTGGATCTTTGCCGGAGTTGCGGCCTGCAGTCCGGAGGATGCCGGGACCGTCTCACCCGCAGGCGGGCAGGGGACGGTCCAGACGCCCGGTTCGGGGTCGGACGACGAGACGCAGACTCCCGCAGACCCCGACGACCCGAATGATTCGGACACCCCCGGAGAGAATGAAAATGACGATCAGAACCCGCAGAATATGAAAATCAACGTAACGGTGGGCGGCCGCACCTATACGGCAACCCTCGAAGACAATGCCGCCGCACGGGCCTTTCTCGGACTGTTGCCGCTGGAGTTGGACATGACCGAACTGAACGGCAACGAGAAATACGCCGATCTGCCGCAGAGCCTGCCGACGGCGACCTTTCGTCCCGGAACCATTCGTACGGGCGATCTGCTGCTGTGGGGCAGTTCGACGGTGGTGCTCTTCTACGAGACCTTCTCCTCGTCGTACAGTTACACCCGGCTGGGGCGTCTGGACGATCCTTCGGGGCTGGCCGCAGCCGTTGGCGGCGGCAGCGCCCGCGTGACCTTCGCCCGGTAGGAAAGGATCAGACCATATCGTCGCCCGCCTTGGTGAACTTCACGCGGATGGTCTTGTGGAAGGGGATGAAGCGCGAAATGACCGCGATGACCAGCGAGACGACAAACAACCAGCCGAGAATCTCCTTCAGCGCCAGCAGCAGACTCTGCTGCTGAAGGGTCGTGTGCAACGAACCGGTGGCCAGCTGTACCGCTTCGTTGTAGCTGTGGCCCTGGGCCAGCGACGCGTTCAGCGACGAGGTGTAGCGTTCGGCGGCCAGCGGATCGGTCATCGTGATGTCGGCGGCCAGCGAACTGAAATAACGCTGTTGCAGCCGGTAGAGCGTGTTGCTGTAGAACGACGTGGCCAGGATCGGCGCCAGCACCGATCGGCTGGCAATCAGGAAGAAGGCGTTGTGGATCAGGTAGCGTTCGTCCAGCTCCTCGACGGCAAACAGCGCAAAGGCGATGATCAGCACCAGCATGCCCGTGCCGCGGATGAAGATCGGGATGAAGAGGCTCTCGTAGGTGCTGTCGGGCGAGATCCCGAAGTAGAGCATCCCGAAGAAGAGCGCAAAGCAGGCCATGCCCCCGGCGATGAGGAAGCGGAAGCGCCACTGCTGCCAGCGAAACCACCAGAAACAGATGAACGCCCCGAGGATGTAGCCCGGCAGCAGGTAGATGTAGAGCGTGTAGGTGCGAGTGGCGTCGACCTGCAGGATGGTGGTCATGTAGTTGGTCAGCAGCGTGGTCGAGGTGCTGAAGAACATCACCAGCATCATGTAGAGGTAGCCCACGATGGCCTTGGGCTGGTAGAGCGGCGCCAGATTGACGTAGGGCTTGCGGGCGTGCCACTGCGTCCAGAGGAAGTAGGCGATCAGCATCGGCGCAACCACGATGTAGAGGCAGATGCGCGGCGAAGAGAGCCAGTCGAGCAGTTTGCCGTAGTTGAGGGCGTACATCAACATCAGTATTCCGGCGGAGATGACCAGCATTTCGCGAAGGTGCAGTTCGCGCAGCGGCAGCGGACGGTTGGGCCGGTCGTGGCGGTAGCAGACGGCCACGATGAGCAGCGCCACGAGCAGCAACAGCATCATGAAGTAATACATGTACTTCCAGTCGTAGCGGTAGGCCAGTTCGGCCGTGATGATCATCGACAACTGGCCGAAGCCGAAGACCACCGGATAGAAGTAGGCGTAGAACTCGCTGCGGACATCCTTCGGACTGAAGATCTTCTTGATGCGGCGGATGCACCACATCATCAGGAAACCCTTCAGGAAGCCGATGAAGAAGCTGCAGACAATCAGCGTGTCGGCGCTCTGCGAGCGGGCGCAGATCCAGCTCAGCACGAACTGCAGCGCCAGGTCGACCAACAGCAGCGCCTTTGACGAGAAGGCGGCGTGAACCTTCGGAACCAGCGGATAGGCGATGCACATGCCGGCCGACGTGGCATAGAAACCCATCGTGATGTCCTCGGTATTGGTCCCCAGCGTGTTCGAGACCTCGAGCATGCTGCCCGTATAGGAGCCGTTGAGCATCGTCACGGGCAGCAGCACCGTGAAGAGGCTGACCACCCCCAGCCAGTCGGGAACCCACCGTCGGACGGGCAGTTCGAGTTCGGCGGTCGTCATCATCGGCGCACGGCTTCGGTTTCGACCATCATGCCGGCACGCAGCTGGCCCATCTCCTCCTGCGAAATGTCAACCAGGTCGATGCGCACCGGGATGCGCTGCTGCACCTTGACGAAGTTGCCGGCCGAGTTGTCGGTCGGCACGAGCGAGTATTTCGATCCCGTGGCCTCGGAGATCGCCGTGACGCGGCCCCGGAACGTGCGGCCCGGAAAGGCATCGACCTTGACGATCACCTCCTGTCCGATGAAGATATGGGCGATCTGCGTCTCCTTGTAGTTGGCCGTGATGTACTTGTCCTGGTTGCGCACCATGTAGGAGATCGTCTGCCCGGCCTGCACGAACTGGCCCGGTTCGAGCGTACGGCGTCCGATGTAGCCGTCGTAGGGGGCCGTGAGGGCCGTGTAGCTCAGATTGAGCCGCGCCATGTCGAGGTCGGCCTCGCAGCGCAGAATGTTGGCCTCGGCGCTGACCGTGCGCTTGCTCGCCTCGGAGTACTGCGAGACGGCCGCCTCCTTCTGCGCCACGAGCGCCTGGTAGCGGGCCTGCGCCGCGTCGTACGACGCCTTGGCCTGTTCGTACTGCTGGCCCGGGACCGATTCATCGCGCATCAGCCGTTCGAAACGCTGGAAGTCCTGCTCCGTCTGCCAGAGTTTGGCCTTCGCCTCGGCGATGTTCGCATCCTGCACCGCGACGTTCGTCCGCGACGTCTCGATCCCCGAATGGATCACCTCCTGCGTGCCGTGGGCGTCGAGCAGCGCCGCCTCGGCCTCCTTGACCCGGATGCGGTATTCGCGGTCGTCGAGCACCAGCAGCGTGTCGCCCTTGTGGACGAACTGGTGCTCGGTGAAGCGCACCTCGCGGATGTAGCCCGCCACGCGGATGTTGATCGGCGCCACGTACTGGTCGATCGAGGCGTCGTTCGTCACCACGTAGTTCTTGTGGCGCCGGAAATAGTCGGCCGTTACCCACAGCCCCGATCCTGCCAGCAGGATGCAGACGACGTTCAACACGATGTTGCGGTGGCGTTGCTTGCGAAGCTCGTCGCGTTTCTTACTCCAGTCTCCCATGCTTTCCTAACCTTTTTCCTTTCGTTTGTTCTTCGTTTCGTCATCCGTCCGCCGCACTCGTTCCGTGCGGCCCCCCCCCTTGGGCCGGGCCTGCGGAGTCGGTGTCTCCGGGCCGCTTCGGCCGCCTCCCGGAGGGATTCGTGTGCGGGCATTCGGGGCTTCGTCCCTCCGGCGAAGGCCCCTCCATCGGTCAATTACAGCCGCCCGATGGCCCGCTGCAGTTCGTAGTAGGTGTAGATCACCCGCGTGCGGGCCGCCGTGAGCTGCAACTCCACGTCCAGCCGCACGCTGTTCGCATCGAGCAGGTCCGTCAGAATGGCCAGCTGGTTCATGTAGCGGTTCTGCATGATGCGGTAGTTCTCCTGGGCCTGACGCGCCGAGAGCTGCAGCGCCTCGACCTGCTGCACGGCCTCGCGGTGACGCAGGAAGGCCGTGCGGACCTTCACGCGGATGCGCTGCATCTGCTGCTCCTCGGCGTTGCGGCGTACATCGACCGCCACGCGGCTCTCGCGCACCTTGTGGCGGCCCTTGTAGAGTGCCGAGAGCGGTACGGAAACCGACAGACCGACGTTCCATGTGTTGTTGTAGAGATCCTCCATCGTGCGGGCAATGGACCGTGCCAGCGTGTTCGAGGCGTAGAGCGAGAGGTCGGGACGCAGCGCCGAGCGGGCCAGATCGACATCCGTACGGGCCATCTCGGTCTGCATGCGCAGCTGCTTCATCGTCGGATCCTCGGCGCAGGCCTCCTCGACGTAGTGGTCGTAGTCGTCCATCGTGATGGCGCGGTAGAGCAGCGTCGTGTCGGGAACGATCAGCCGGCTCTCGTCGATCCCCAGCAGGATGTCCAGCTGCTGCGACACGAGGGCGATGTCGTTGTCGGTCTGCTGCAGTGACAGGCGGTCGTTGGTCAGCTGCATCTCGCTGCGCAGCACGTCGTTGTTCGTGATGAGCCCCTCCTCCTTCATGCGGCGGATGTCGTGCAGGCGTCGTTCCGACTCCTCGATGTTGCGCGACAGCACCTCCTGCTCGCGGTAGAGGCTGAAGAGCTGCATGTACTGACCGAGCAGATTCAGCTTCAGGTCGGCGGCGTCGGTTTGGCTCTTCAGGGCGGCCAGCGTGCGTTCCATGCCGGCACGGCGGATCGAGTGGCGCAGTTTGCCGCCCCGGTAGAGCGGTTGCGAAAAGTCGACGGCGTAGTTCTGCGACCAGTCGGGCGAATCGGAGCGGTAGGGTTCCCGCAGCCCCTGGCGGAAGATCACCGGCTGTCCGGCAAAGCCGCCGCGCAACCCGACCGAAAGGTCGGGCAACCGGTTGGCCCGGGCCTCCTCTTCGCGGATCCGTGCGGCATCCTCCTCCAGTGCGTCGGCCTGCAGGGTGAGGCTCTGCTGAACGCCCAGTTCGAAGAGCCGGGCCACCGGCAGAAAGAGCGTGTCGCTCTGCGCGGCGGCCGGTTGCAGCCCGGCGGTCGCTCCCAGTGCAAGGAGAAGAAGGTTCCTATATGCTTTCCAGTTCATGCTGTATGCGGGTTAGATCCGACGTCATGACGCGGAGACATTCCGGCCCGATGCTCTGTTCGAAGCGGGCGTAGAGGTCGTTCAGGATCGGCAGGATGCCGAGCCAGAAGCGTTCGCCTTCGGGCGAGAGGTAGACGCGTTTGTTGCGTCGGTCGGAGGGCTCCGCCCGGCGTTCGATATAGCCGCGTTTCTCGAGGGTGGTCATCAGGCTGCTCAGACTGGCCTTGCTCCGGGCCGTGCGTTCGGCCAGAATCTGCTGTGTCGAGCCCTCCTCGCACCACAGGCAGCTTATCACCTGCAGCATCTCGAACGTTACGCTGATGCCGTGGCGTTTCAGCGTGCGTTGAAGGCACTGGCGGAAGGCGATCCGCATCCGCACGATCTGTAGTTGAAATTCCCGAAAATCGTTGCCTCCGTTGGTCGTGATCCTTGATTTCGGCCGCAAAGATAGTTCATTTTGTGCGACAGTCAAAATTTTGACTATCTCCATCTCCTTGTCCGGCTCTTGTCTTTGGCGCGCGTCGCACTTGCTGTCAGGGAGTTTCGGGCAGTGCGATTTTTTTTCGAACGGCCTCACTGCCGGGACCGCCGCAGCCGGAGTCTTCATCCGCGAAACCTTCCGGGCCGTTCAAGCAAAGAGCCGCCCCCGTAAAAAGGGAGCGGCTCTTACCATTCCGGTTTTTCAGATCCTATTTGGCAAAGATCTCATCCATGCGTTGAGCGAGTTTCTCGCCGCGCAGGTCGAGGCCGATGATCGTGCCATCACGGTCGATGATGAACATGCGCGGAATGGCCTGTACGCTGTATGTCTTCGCCACGTCGCAGTCGAAGGCCTTCAGCGAGGAGACCTGAATCCAGGGCAGCTGCTCCTCCTCGATCGCCTTGAGCCAGTTTTCGCGTTTGTTGTCGAGCGAGATGCCCACAACCTCCAGTCCGTCGGCGTGGTGCTTTTCGTAGATCTTCTTCACGTTGGGCAGCTCGCCGCGGCAGGGTGCGCACCACGAAGCCCAGAAGTCGAGCAGCACGACCTTGCCGCGCAGGTCCGAAAGGCGGAGTTCACCGCCGTCGACCGTCGGGAGCGTGAAATCCGGAGCCTTGGCGCCGATGTTGACCGCCTTCAGACGGGCGATCTTGTCGGCCAGATTGCGGCCCAGATGACTCTGCTTGACGCTGTCGGTCAGCGTGTTGAACAGACTGTCGATCGTCTTGATCGGGTAGCGGGGCACCATGAAGTCACTGATCATGTAGGTGATCATCCGGCAGTTGCGGGCCGAGTCGATCAAAGCGAAGAGCGTCTTGTTGAAGTCGTCACGCGCTTTCTTGGAGCTGGCCTTTGCCTCCTCATCCTTGGCGGTTCCTTCACCCAGTTCGACGAACATGTTCATCAGTTCAATCGAGAACTGCTGGTCGATGAGGCGCTGTTCGGGACTGCCCTTGACCGTTACGTCGATACCCGAGGGGTTGAAGGGGTTGCCCTCCTCCTGCTTGACCGTCAGTGTGACGGGCGTTCCGTCGAGGAAGATCTCCTTCGTCCGGCGCTCCTTGTAATCGGAGCCCTGCTTGCCGAAGAGCAGCGTGGCCTTTTGTGCATAGTCCAGCTCTCCCTGGAGATGGAAGAGCTTGTCGTCGCCGACCTTTGCCGAATCGACGGCCTGTGGGAAATCATCGCTGACGAGACGTACCCATTGTCCGGCCCCTTCATCCCAGTTGCCCTGGATGTCGTAAGCGATCTGTTCGCCGTTTTTGTTTCCGTCCGAGCAGGCTGCGAACCCTGCAGCGAGCAGCATTCCGATAAAGATTTTTTTCATATCCGGTCTTTTTGATGTGTTCGGAGCGAGTTGGCCCGCTCCGAACGCGTTGTTTTCGATTACTGAGCGTCGGCGAAAATTTCGTCCATCTTTTTGGCGAGTTCCTCACCGCGCAGATCCTGGGCGATGATCTTGCCGTTGCGGTCGAGGATGTACATGCGCGGAATGGCCGTGACGTTGAACTGCTTGGCTACGGGGCAGTCCCAGCCCTTGAGCGAGGAGACATGCTTCCAGCTCAGGCCGTGCTTTTTGATGGCATCCACCCATTTGTCGTAGTCGCCCTCCTTGTCGAGCGATACGCCCAGCACCTCGAGCCCCTTGTCGTGGTATTTCTCGTAGATTTTCTTCACGTTGGGAGCTTCGGCCAGGCAGGGTGCACACCACGAGGCCCAGAAGTCGAGCAGAACCACATTCCCGCGCAGCGAGTAGAGCGAGAGCGAATCGCCGTCGGGGGTCGGGAGCGTGAAGTCATCGGGCGTGCCGCCGACGTTGAACTTGCTGTTCAGCTCGATGTCGTTGAGAAGCATCTTGCCCTCGGCCGACTCCTTGACGGCCGGCGTCAGCGAGTCGTACCAGCGTTGAGCTTCGGTGAACGAACGGGTCTTGAGCACGAAGTCGCGGATGAAGAAGGTCGATGAACGGAAGTTGCCCGTCGAGTCGAGGAATTTCTCCATGCTCTGCTCAAAGGCATCCTCCATCTGAGTCTTGACGTTGAACACCGAGTCGAGCGAGAGCCCCTTCTGCTGGGCATTCATCAGCATGAACATGCCGCCCAGCGAGATGAATGCGTTCCCCGACTCCAGGTCGCGTCCCGTGAGGAAGACGGCAGTTTCGGGATCGGGGTCGACCAGCTTCATGTGCTGTACCTTGACATCGACACTATCGGTTTCGCCGGCTTTGAGTTCGCGGCGCGTTTCGTTCCAGATTTTCACCTCGATCGGGCGTCCCGAGCGGTAGAGAAGCAGTTCGGTGCGTGCTTCGGGGCTTACCAGGACGGCGGGAGTCATCGTCTCCGGAGCCGGACCCTTGAGCGCAAAGGTGTTGTCGGATTTCACCACCGCCGAGTCAATGACCACGAGCTGTTTGGGATCGTTGCCCGTCTTGAGGTAGACGGTCTGTCCTGCACCGTCTTCCCAGGTTCCACGGATCGTGTACTTGTCTGCCGACGAGCAGGCGGCCAGTGCGAGTATCGCACCGCAAAGAAGAATTTTGTTGTTTTTCATATTACGTTTATGAATGAGTTGTTGCTTTACCTCTGTTTGTGACCGTTGTAAAGCCGGATATCGCGCACGTATGGCGATTCCGGCTTTCAGGCTGAACGGCCTGTCAATATAACGATTTTTTCAATACGTTGGGCAGCTTTCCGAAAAATACCGGAGAGTGGCTCAAGGCCACTTCCCGGCATTGTGTTGCAAGGGTTATTGTGCGATACTCTTCAGTTCGTAGTTGAAGTTCTCCAGGAAGTACTCCTTGACGAGCTGTACCTTTTGTTTCACAAGAGGATACTTCGCGCAGAGATCGTCCATGTAGGTTGCGGGTTTGAGCAGGATGAAGGCGGCATAGGTCGCGAAGTCCATCGCAGCCGTGTAGCCCGAGTCGTACCAGCGTGAATAACCCATCGTCACTTTTTCCTGCACCTCCGCGCCATCGCGGTAGGCAATGAATGAGAGACCCACGTAGGGCGGATCGAGCAGTCCCCAGTCATACTGGTAGCCTTCCTCTTTTCCGGTATCACCTCCCTGGATGCACCACCAGCCCCACTGTCGGCTGGCGGAGTAATTGGTCGGATAGGCATCGCCGGAAATATCGGCGACGTTGATCAGCGCGGCCTTGTTGAAATCAGTCGGAGTCGGGGCATTGTTGAGCATGGTCTCGAAGATCGCCTCGATCCAGCGCAGCTGCAACAACTCCATATCGGCCTCCGCCCACTTTGAACCGGCATAACCGAGGGCTACGCCCAGCGTTTTGACCTCCATCGGAATCAGAGCGGTGAGGTCCTCGTCATCGAAAAGATAGGTAGACGTATAGGTCCTTTTGCTGTATTGGTCCTGAATTTCATTGCAGATGAACAGGTGTGCGAACGACTGTTTGACGATCTCGATGGGCAGCACCTTGAGCGCCTTCTCCTCAAAGGCGGTGAGGAACTCGGCCATGCGGTCCATATCGTCGACCTCGGTGTAGTTGACACTCGAAGTGGAGGTGAGTTCGTAGATGTAGTCGTCGGTTTTGAAATCCCAATGACAGTGCAGACCATAGGTGTCGTAGATATGCTGGGCCTGTTTGCCGGCATTCGTCGAGGTATCGAATACCGGCTTCTCGGGTATCGTTACCGATCCGTCCGGGTCGCTGCGATCGCAGCTGGCCGCCGAGACACAGAGCAGTGCGGCGACGAAAATGGGAAGGTATTGTTTCATGTTCATGATCAATTCGTGTTTGCGTTGTCGATTAGTTGGATGCTACCGGAGTCCGGATCGGGCGGTTGTTGGGCGTGAGTCCCGGATCGAAGTCACGCTCCTTCTTCGGGAAGTTGAGCGTGAAGGCGGGGTCATGGTCGGCGATTTCGTAGGTCTCGTCCGTGACGCCCCACACCCGGGTGAAGCCCTTCTGACCGCAGCGGCGCATATCCCACCAGCGGTGCAGCTCCTCGAAGCAGAGCTCCTTGCGGCGCTCGGTCCAGATCCGTTCGACGAGTTCCTGGTCGGTGGCGAAATCGGCCTCGGTGAGCGGGGTGTAGTCGACGATGCGCGTCTTGAGCAGGGCATTCAGGTAATCCAGTGCGCGGCTCTTGTCCGGATTGGCCTTGCGGGCATAGGCCTCGGCCAGCGTCAGGTAGGCTTCTGCGTTGCGCATTCCCATCGGGAAACCGGTCATTCCGGCGTAGCTGTTGTACTTGCAGGGGGAATAGACGTATGTGCTCGACATACAACCGATTAGTGATGCAAAGAGGTCGTCCGGGTCGGGATCGGCGAAGGAGAAGGCCATGCGGACATCCTTGTTGCGGTCATAGAGTTGGATCAGACCTGAATCTTCGGTATTCGATACGGTGAACGACATCGAGGTAAGCAAAGCGTCTGTGAGCAGAGAGGTCATGCTCTGCGTCGAACTCTGCGAGAAGGTCCAGAGGATCTCGTCGGGATTAAGACTCGTGTTGAGAATACCCTCTTCATACTCAGTGCCGGGATCGAGATAGGTTTCGATGTCGATCTTGCCCACCATGTCGAAGAGCGTCGGGGCCAGTTCGAGCAGCCTTTCGGCATAGGTGATGGCCTCTTCATAGTTTTCCATGAAGAGTGCTACGCGCGAGGCGAGCAGCAGGGCGGCCTTGTAGTTGATCTCGTAGACACCGGCTTCATAACCATCGAGACATTCGACCGCCGTCGTAATGTCCGTATGGATCTGTCCCCAGACCTCCTCGACGGTTTTGCGCGGGTAGGAGCCCGGGGTTGCGGTTGCCGTCAGCGACATCGGAACACAGGGATCGCTGCCCTGAGCTTCGTTGTAGGCCGGACCGTAAAGGTTGGCCAGGTAAAAGAAGGCCATCGCACGCTGGAATGAGGCCTGACCCTTGAGAATTCGTTTTTCCGTATCGGATCCTTCCATGTCGTCGAGCATCTCAAGACAGATCGTACCCGGAAGCGCCTGGTTGTAGAGGTAAGCGTAGAGATCGTCGGTGAACTGGTCGCTTTCGATCTCGGCCTGCCAGAGGAAGATCTGCTTGTACTTCTCCATGGATGAGGAGATCTTTGTGGGGTCGTCGGCATACTCGTAAGGACCGGTAGCCATATCGTCGGTCAGGAAATGAACCCACGCAGCCGTGGTCTGCAAGTTTTTGAAGTAGCCGTCACCCTGCAGCAGCTCCTTGTACTGTGTTACGGTTTTCGGAATGACAAGATCCTGGGCCTCCTGCGTCAGAAAGTCCCCGCATCCGGTCAGGGTTGCCAATGCAAATCCGAATGTCAGTATGTTGATTCCTTTTTTCATCGTGTATTCAGCTTTAGAAAGTCAGACTTACGTTGAGCGTGTAGGTTCTCGGCGTCGGAACGGCTGCATAACCGCTCTCGGGGTCCATGCCGCCCCATGCCTTGTCGGCTATGAAGAAGAGGTTGGTGGCCTGCAGGCTGATCATGGCCGACTCGATGCCCCACGAACGAAGTTTATGCGTCGGAACGTAGTAGCTCAGACCGAGGCTGCGCATACGCAGAACGTTGGTTTTGGCGATGCGGGCCGTCGAGTAGTCGTACATGTTGTTGCCTTCGATGACATCGCGGTCGGAGAGAATCCCGTCACGCCGCGGCAGGTCCTGGTAGTTGTCGTAGTTGTAGAGAACGGGGATGTTGGTGTGCAGCTCGTCGCCCGGCTGGCGCCAGCGCGTGATGAACTCCTTGCGCATGTTCTGTGCGGGATCGTAGGCATTGTAAGCATCGGTGTAGATGCCCGGCAGACGGCCTACGGCTCCGGCCGAGTAGGTGAACGATGCCGACAGACGCAGGCTCTTCCAGCGCAGCGTGAAATCGAAACCTCCGTAGTGGGGCGGATCCATCACACCCGACTCGACGAGCTCGATCTCATCCTCGTAAAGGCTGTAGTTGGGAACCTCCTTTTCGCCCGATTCGCTCTTGTCGTCGGGAATCATGCCGGTAGCGTTGCCGTTCTTGTCGTAGAAGACCGGGTAACCCGTATCGTGGTTGAGTCCGGCGAAGTTGTAGGAGTAGAGCGTGCCGAGCGGTTTGCCCTCGATCAGGGCCGTACCGGAGATCTTCGACGTGTTGTTGACCACGGCGCTGCTGTTGGCCTTGATCAGTTTGTTGCGGTTGTACGAGTAGTTGACGTTGAGGTAGAGATCCCAGTTGTTGGTGTGAAGCGGGTGGAAGCCCAGGGCCACCTCGACACCGGCGTTATCGACGACACCCGAGTTGATCTTGAGTTCCGAGCGGCCCGTGGCCGAGGAGACTTGAGTCGTGGCGATCATGTCGGTACCGTGCTTCTTGTAGGCGTCGATCGTACCGGTTACCAGGTCGCCCAGGAAGGCGAAATCGAGACCGACGTTGTACGACTGGGTCTTTTCCCAACGCAGGTCGGCATTCGGCAGCAGCGATACGTGGGACTGGTTGAGACCCGTGGTGGCATCGGTCGAGCCGATCTGGATCACGAGGCTCGGCGAAGTGTTCTGGTCAACATTTCCCTGTACACCGTATGAGGCACGTATGGCGAGCTGCGAGAGTACCTTGCTGTCCCGGAGCCAGGGTTCGTTCGACAGGGTGTATTTGCCGGCTACCGACCACACGGGCAGGAAGCGATACTTGGGGTTCTCACCGAAGGAGTTTGAACCGTCCATACGGATGTTGCCGTTGATCGTCCACTTGTCCATATAGGAGTAGGAGGCGCTGCCCAGCCACGATACGTAGTGGGTCGTACGGTCGGTGAGTGTGGGATTGTACTGGCCGTTCCGTGCATTCTCGATGTACTTGTCCGTGAAGACCGGCTCGATGGCCAGACCTCGCTCGGGCTGCCAGCCGTACCAGATGGACGATGATCCGGTAGTCGGGATGCTGCGGATTTCGGAGGAGACGAAGGCGCTGATCGTGTGCTTCTCCTTGAGCTGCGTGTTATAGCGCAGCGTATTACGCAGCGTGTAGCTGGTATTGGTATTGTATGAGGCCGAGAGGATACCGCCCTGCGGGATGGGAGATTCCTGATACCAGTCTTGCGAGGTATAATCACCCGTCAGATAGGGGAAGTCGAGATTCCAGCCGCGCATCTTGGCGATATAGGTCGAGGCGTCGGTGGCGTAGTCGAACCGCTTGCTGTTGTCGTGAACCATCGAGGCGAGCAACTCGTAGCGGAGACCCTTGATGAACTCGTACTGGAGGTTGAGCTGGAGATTGAGGTTGGCAACCTCGCCTTGGGCTCCCGTTTCGTTGAGTTCGTTGAGGATATTGTATTTCGGATACTCTTTGATGGACGATCCGTTGGCGCTTATTGAGTTGTAGCCGGCCAATTTGTAATAGTAGTACGAACCGTCGTCATTGTAGGCCGGGATGGTGCGGGCCGTATTCTGGGCGTATGTGTTGGGGTTGACTCCGGCCATCGAACTGTAACCCTTGTTCTTGTTCTGGTAGCCGGAGATGCTGATGCCCATGTAGAGCTTCTTGGTGAGCCACGAGTTGAGTTTCATGTTGGCCGAGAAACGCTCCGATCCACCCTTGATAGCGGTCGTCGGGGTGTTGTTGTATCCCACCGAAGCGTAATAGTAGGTTCGCTCCGAACCGCCGGTAAGGCTCACCGTGTGGTTGTGGCTGAACGCGTCGCGGAACACCAGGTCGTACCAGTCGGTGTTGCGCGAAGCCATCTTGCTAACCTCGGAAGCAAACTGGTCGTAGGTCAGGCCGTGGTTCATGTATTTCATGTAGAGGGCCTCGTAGCCGATATCGTCCGGCAAGCGCGAGTACTCGAAGTGGTCGGCGAGCATCTCCTGCGAGAGGGTGATGCGTTCGGCGGCGTTCATCACGTCGAGCTGTCGGTAGGAGGGGCGTTCGTTGAGGGTGAACGAGCCGTCGTAACGTATCTTCGTGCGACCGGCCTCGCCGCGCTTGGTCGTCACGACGATGACGCCGTTGGCAGCCTGCACGCCGTAGAGGGCCGTGGCCGAGGCATCCTTCAGAACGGTGATCGACTCGATATCCGAGGGGTTGACGCCGGCGATGGCGTTACCGATCAGGTAGGCGGCATCGTCGCCCGTGAGGTCCTGATAGTTGACCTGCACGGGGTCGTCGAGGATGATACCGTCGAGCACCCAGATCGGAGACTTGTTGCCCAGAATGGATGAAGTTCCGCGAATACGGATTTTGGGGGTGGCGCTGGGCTCGCCCGAAGTCTGGATGACGTTCACGCCCGAAATCTGTCCGGCGAGCATCTGGTTGACCGAGAAGGATGCGCCGAGTTTGATCTCATCCATCTTGACCTGCTTGACGGCGCCGGCCACCTGGTGTTTCGAGATCTCCTGATAACCGGTGACGATTACTTCGTCGATTTCCGTATCGTTTTCGAGTGTGATATCGAAACGCATCTGTGCACCGACAGGCAGTTCCTTGCTTTTCATGCCGACGAATCCTACCTGAAGGACATCGTCGCTTTCGATGTTGGTCAGCAGGAAGAAACCTTTCGAATCGGTTGTTGTACCGATGTGAGCATGTTTCGAGCTGACGATTGTAGCACCGACAATGGGATTTCCACTGGTGTCGGTGACTGTGCCCGATACGATGTGGGCCTTCTTATTGGAAGTTTGCGCTGTGGCGGGGATTGCCCACAGATTGATGGCCAGCAGCACGCAGAAACACAGCGTACGGGCGATCAGTGTGGGGCATTTAGCAAATATCCCCCCCCCTCTCAGAGTGCCGGAAAACAGTGATACGTAGAGTTTTTTCATAGAGAGAGTATTTAAGTGAAACAAAAGGTTTGTCCTTGTATACTTACTTATATATGCGAAAAAACGGCAATTCCGAATATGTGACCGGGCAGGGGAGGTTTTTACAAATATAGTAAAAAATCTGTAAAATATTCTGTTTAGTGAAAATAATTAATAGAAAAAGATGTGGCGGGATTTTCGTGAATGGTTAGTTTTGGTTTATAAATGGAGGTAAAATGGATTTTTTTGATATGCAGAATGTAACTTAAAACGGTAATTTTGTTTTATAATGCTAATATTGAAATTTTTTATAATAATTCTCGCTCCGAAGGTTTCATAACTCTTTCGGGCGGAAGAGGAGCCGCCTTACGGACAATCTCTTCGTATTGTCGGAGGGTTTGATGCCTTGGGGGAGATGATCCGCGGTTTGCCGTTGAATAATCCGTGGCAGATGCTTCGGAGTAGGTGGCGTTCGGAGTTGCGAGGCCTGTTTTATGAAAAATCTCACAATACCGAAGTATTGTGAGATTGGTATGATTTCAGCTTGGTTAGAGGCGATGCCGTTGATGTTATCCCGGTCACCGTGGATATCATTCCAGCCCCTGTGGATATCATTCCGGCCCCCCGTGGATGTCATTCCGACCCCGTGGATGTCATTCCGACCCCGTGGATATCATTCCGGCCCCCGTGGATGAATTCCGGGCCTGTCGTTTTTCAAGGTTCCAGCCGGCCCTTCCCCGATTTGTATGGTTCCTGTTGAACGGATGGCTACTTTTCGTTGGAGTCCTTCTTGTCGGGAATCGGATACGGTAGATTGGCTGCTTCGTCGCCCATCTGCTCGAGATAGGCATCGTACATGTCGAGAATCCAGGCGTCGTTCTCCTCGGCCTCCTTCTTGTGTACCTTGCCCTCGGGGCCCTTGAACCACTTCTTGCAGAAATCCTGCAGACCCGGGTAGCGATCCTTCATCAGCACCGAGTTGACCAGCATGTAGGGATAGACAATCCCCTCGGGATCGTTGTGGAAGCGGATGCCGTAGTTGGTCTGGAGCGAGCGGCCCATGTTGTTCCGTCCCGATGCGACCCAGATTTT
>NZ_CALUHA010000024.1:0-39359 GCF_944320325.1 Alistipes megaguti | reverse complement strand
TGAGTTCGATCGGAAAAATTACCGGGACAGTCTGCCGATTGACTCATAATGACGGAATTTAACGACTGTCCCTAGATTACAACAATCGACGCTTTCGTCGACGCCTGTGCTGACGAAGTCGTCGCTCCTTCTCATAAGCCTGCACGTCTGCCAATTCCAGAATCGCATCCAACGAACGGATCAAGCATCCGATTCCAGAAGAGCACCTCGGCCCGCCCGCGGTTGACTTTCTCCTCGTTGTAGCGGACAGCTCCGCCGACGGTTGCTCCCGTCCTTATATTCGCAACCATCCTTCGGCCTGTTTGGTAAGATTCAGAATCTCGATACTCAACGCTTTCAGTTCGCGGGTATGCTGTTCCAGCGCAGCGATTTGGCGCGGAATCGAGATGTTGGAAAAGTGGCTGTTGATGGCCCGAACCACCTGATTGTAGTTATTCCCGACGCGCTGGAACTGGAAGTAAAGATCGTTGAGCCGTGTCAGAAACTCGACCTTTGAAGGGTCACGGCGGATAACCTCGAAACGCTCGGCAAAGAGTCGTTTGACGATGAACCGGCTGCGGTTGTGCTCCAATCCGGCGGCTGCAAGCATCTGCCGGAAAGTCGGAAGGCGACCACGGCGCCCGGCGAGACCGCGGAACAAGCGAGACAACGGGCCAGGAGAGACCGCGGCGCCCGCCCCCCCCTCTTCGAAGAGCCCCCGCCGGACACCGTACCCGAGGATCGGAGGCTCGCGCACCGCCGAATCCCGCCCCCGAAGCGGCAGAAACGCCTTTTTTCGTCCAAAAAAGCGGCCGCGGATTTGGTTTTTCAAAATTTTTTAGTATATTTGTACCCAGACAAACTCTTCCGAAGATGAAGCTCTACGGTTTCGCATATTTCTTTTATTCCTTTTTCTTTTATGCCAAGAGAAAATGCGGGACGCCATGCATCGGATGAAGACCGGAAAGGATCGAACCAACAAACGCATACAAGCATGAAAATCCCGCACGAAGGCCGTGCGGGATTTTTCTTTAATCTACCATTCCATGGAGAGAATCGCCATACAGGGCATCGCAGGATGCTATCACGAAACCGCCGCCCGACGCTATTTCGCCGATCGGGAGCTCGAGGTGCTCCCCTGCGCAAGTTTCGGCCAGCTGTTCGAACAGTTGGCCGAAGACCCTGCGCTGCTGGGCATCGCCGCCATCGAGAACACCATCGCCGGCAGCCTGCTGCCCAACCACGAACTGCTTCAGCGCAGCCGGGCCCGGATCGTCGGCGAGCAGAAGATCCGCATCTCGCACGTCATTGCCGCCCTTCCCGGCGAACGGCTCGACACGATCCGCGAGGTGCATTCGCACCCCATCGCCCTGATGCAGTGCGGTGAGTTTCTGAAGAGCCACCCGGCAATGAAGGTCGTCGAACGCGACGACACGGCCGGCAGTGCCCGCGAAATCGCCGAAGGGCATCTCGCCGCCACGGCCGCCATCTGCGGAGCCGATGCCGCCGAGATGTACGGGCTGGAGATCCTCCGCCGCGGCATCGAGACCAACCGCCACAACTTCACCCGTTTTCTGATCCTGGCCGACGAAAGCCGCGCCGCCGAATTCACCGATCCCGGACACACGAACAAGGCCTCGCTGGTCTTCACCCTCCGCCACACGCAGGGCTCGCTCTCGAAGGTGCTGACCGTCCTTTCGTTCTACGACATCAACCTCACGAAGATCCAGTCGCTGCCGATCATCGGTCGCGAGTGGGAGTATCAGTTCTACGTCGACGTCACCTTCGACGATCCCTACCGCTACCGCCAAGCCATCGATGCGGCCCGGCCGCTAACCAGCGGATTCCGCATCCTGGGCGAATATGCCGAAGGGGCCAATCCCGAGATCTGACCCCGAAGAGCAACCCGTCGAAGCCCCCGCAAGCCGTTGCGACCGAAGGCGGCTTCCCGAAAAAACCGAATCAAGAACAACAAAAAATAGAAAACCATGAACGACATCCAACCCATCACGCTTCCCGGGGTCGATCCCCGGCGTCCGCTGGTCATTGCCGGTCCGTGCAGTGCCGAAACCGAAGAGCAGGTCATCGAAACGGCCCGCATGCTGGCCCGTGAAGGCCTCCACATCTACCGGGCCGGGCTCTGGAAGCCCCGCACCAAACCCGGAGGTTTCGAAGGCGTCGGCGAAAAGGGAATCCCCTGGATGCAGCGCGTAAAACGCGAAACGGGCATGTACACCGCCACGGAGGTCGCCACGCGACAGCATGTCGAAACGGCGCTCAAGGGAGGAATCGACCTGCTGTGGATCGGCGCCCGCACGGCGGCCAATCCCTTTGCCATGCAGGAGATTGCCGATGCGCTGCGCGGCGTGGACATCCCGGTACTGGTGAAGAACCCCGTAAGTCCCGACCTCGAGTTGTGGATCGGCGCCATCGAACGCATCCACAACGCCGGAATCCGCCGTCTGGGGGCCATCCACCGCGGCTTCACCTCCATCGACAAGAGCATCTACCGCAACCACCCGATGTGGGCCATCCCCATCGAGCTGCACCGCCGACTGCCCGAACTGCCGATCTTCTGCGACCCGAGCCACATCGGCGGCAAACGCGAACTGATCGCCCCGCTCTCGCAGCAGGCCATGGACATCGGGTTCGACGGGCTGATCGTCGAGGCGCACTGCTCGCCCGACTGCGCCTGGAGCGACAAGGCCCAGCAGGTAACCCCCGACGCACTGGCCTACATCCTGCGCAATCTGGTGATCCGCGAGCAGACCGTCACTACGGAGAACCTCAACGAGCTGCGCGCCCAGATCGACAAACTCGACGACCAACTGCTCGACCTGCTCGTACGGCGCATGCGCGTCTCACGCGACATCGGACAGTACAAGAAGGAGCACGACATGCCCATTCTGCAGGCACAGCGCTACGAAGAGCTGCTGGCCCGGCGCGCCGCCCAGGCCGTCGAGCTGGGCATGGACCGCGAATTCATGCGCACGGTCATGCAGGCCATCCACGAGGAGTCGGTCCGCCAGCAGATGGAGGTCCTCGGCAAGTAACGGCCGAGGGACCGGCGGAACCGAAGAGAGCCGACCGGAAAGCCACCCTGTTACATTTCGGTGAAAAGTCGGACACGGGGCGTGTAACATCCGTGAATGTTGTGTAAATTTGGCCCGGAATCAAACCCGAAGCTATGGCAAAAAACAAAATCCTCGTGGTCGACGACGAAGAGTCGCTGTGCGAAATCCTCCAGTTCAACCTCGAAGTCGAAGGTTATGACGTCGACGTGGCCTACAGCGCCGAACAGGCCCTCGAGATGCATCCCGAACGCTACTCGCTGATTCTGCTCGACGTCATGATGGGCGAGATGAGCGGCTTCCGCATGACCCGCATCCTCAAGGAGCGGCCCGAAACGGCCCACGTCCCCGTGATCTTCTGCACGGCCAAGGATTCCGAAGACGACACCGTCGCCGGGCTGAACCTCGGCGCCGACGACTATATCACCAAACCCTTCTCGATCCGCGAGGTGCTGGCCCGCGTGCGCAGCGTCCTGCGCCGCACCACGGCCGCCGAGCCCGAACACGAAACCATCGCCTTCGAGGGGCTCGAGATGGATCTCAAACGCAAGATCTGCACACTCGACGGCACGGAACTGGCCCTGACCAAGAAGGAGTTCGAGATTCTGGCCCTGCTGCTTGCCCACCGCGGCGTGATCTTCTCCCGCGAGGAGATCCTCCACCGCATCTGGAGCGACGAGGTGATCGTGCTGGACCGTACGATCGACGTCAACATTACCCGTCTGCGCCGCAAGATCGGCCCCTACGGCAAACACATCGTCACGCGTCTGGGCTATGGCTACGGCTTTGAGGAGTAGATTCTCCTACCACCAGCGGCTCTTCGTGCTGCTGCTGGCCTTCTCGTGGACGCTGGTAGCCTGTTTCGTGCTGTTTCAGTACGGCCGCGAGAAGCACTTCAAGGCCGAACACCTCAATGCCCAGCTGCAACTCTTCAACCTGCGGCTGCTCGACGCGCTGAACGACGGCACAGACCCGGCCCGTTTCATCGCCTCGCACGACGAGCCCTTCGAGGAGCTGCGCGTGACGCTGATCGACCGCTCGGGGCATGTCTTCTTCGACAACTCGCTCGACACGCTCCCGACGGCCAACCACCTCGACCGTCCCGAGGTTGTCGATGCACTGGCCCACGGCACCGGATACATCATCCGACGACACTCGGTGAGCACCCATCGCAACTACTTCTACTCGGCCATGGCCGGCGAGCGGACCATCGTCCGCACGGCCGTCCCCTACAGCATCCCGCTGGGCGAGGTGCTGGCCGCCGACCGCGAATTCCTCTGGCTCATGCTCGGCATCACGCTGCTGATGAGCGTGGCGGGCTACTTCGCCACGCGGCGGCTCGGACACAACATCTCGCGGCTGAACGACTTCGCCGAACGGGCCGAACGCGGCGAACGTATCGACGAGGAGGAGCCCTTCCCGCACGACGAGCTGGGTGAAATCTCGAACCACATCATCCGCCTCTACGCCCGACTGCAGCGCACCACGGCCGACCGTGACCGCGAACACGCCCTGGCCCTGCACGAGGAGCAGGAGAAGATTCGCATCAAGAAACAGCTCACCAACAACATCAACCACGAACTGAAGACCCCCGTAGCGGCCATTCAGGGCTATCTGGAGACGCTGCTGGCCAACCCGCAGATCGACGCGCGGCGGCGGCAGGAGTTCCTCGAGAAGAGTGCCGCACAGACCGAGCGGCTGCGGAGGCTGCTCGCCGACGTGGCCACCATCACGCGTATGGACGAGGCCAGCCAGCTGATCCGCAAGGAACCCGTCGTCGTAAACGACCTGATCGACGAGGTGGCCGACGAAATGGCCCTCAAACCCGCCGAGCAGCGGCTGCGCGTGAATGTCGACTTCCCGACGAGGGTCGAGGTCGAGGGTAATCCGGCACTGCTTGGCTCGATCTTCCGCAACCTGGCCGACAACGCCGCGGCCTACTCCGGCGGCCGCGATATCTTCATCCGCCTGGTGGACGATACCCCCGAGGAGTGTACGATTCTCTTTGCCGACAACGGCATCGGCGTCGACGAGGAGCACCTTCCCCACCTGTTCGAACGCTTCTATCGCGTCGACAAGGGCCGCTCGCGCAAACTGGGCGGAACGGGACTCGGCCTCTCGATCGTCAAGAACGCCGTGATGATCCACGGCGGCACGATCTCGGTGCGCAACCGCGACCGCGGCGGACTGGAATTCCTCTTCACACTCCGCAAAAAAGCTGAATTCCGCATGTTTCACGACGTTGAAACAACGTTGTAACCGTTTTGTAATATCTGTTTCGGACCTTTGCTCCCGGTAAGTTCCACACCCCGGGATGTCCCCGGCACAGCGTCGGCTGCGGTCTTAGCTCCCAACCCGCAAACACCGCCCGACCGCCTCGCGTCGACCCCCCGGAGAAGAACTTTCCCTCGGGAAATTCAATAACGCAACAGATATATGTCGCCCCTGTTTACCGCCATCGTCATCATTCTGGCCATTCTGGCCGTGATGGGCATTGTCGTGGGCGTCGCCAACGACGCCATCAACTTCCTCAACTCGGCCATCGGCTCGAAGGTCGCCCCGCGCCGCACGATCCTCTGGGTCGCCGCCGCGGGTATTATCATCGGTACGCTCACCTCCAGCGGCATGATGGAGGTGGCCCGCAGCGGGGTCTTCTACCCCGGGCAGTTCTCCTTCCCGGAGATCATGATGCTCTTCCTGGGCATGATGCTCGGGAACGTCCTGCTGCTCGACCTCTACAACACGCTCGGCCTGCCGACCTCGACCACCGTCTCGATGGTCTTCGGACTGCTGGGCGCCGCCGTCGCCACGGCCCTCTTCCGCATCTCGGCCGATCCGGCCTTCTCGCTGCACGACCTCTCGCAGTTCATCAACACCGGAAAGGCCATGGTCATCATCGCCGCCATCCTGCTCTCGGTGGCCTTCGCCTTCGTCTCCGGGCTCATATACATGTACGTCTCGCGGCTGATCTTCTCGTTCCGCTACGCGCCGGTCTTCCGCCGCTGGGGCGCCGTCTGGTGCGGCCTCTCGCTCTCGGGAGTCCTCTACTTCGCCCTCTTCAATGGGCTCAAGAGCTCGGGGCTGATCCCCACGGCCATCTCCGAATACGTCACCAACCATGTGCTGCTCACCCTCTTCGTCTTCTGGATCGTGGCTGCCATCGTGCTGTGGATCTTCCAGCGCATGCGTCTGAACATCATGCGCATTACCATCCTCTCGGGAACCTTCGCCCTGGCCCTGGCCTTCGCCGGAAACGACCTGGTGAACTTCATCGGCGTACCGTTGGCCAGCTTCGACGCCTGGCAGATCGCCCGTGACGCCGGCAGCGAGGCTATCATGATGGGACAGCTCGAAGCCCCGGCCCGTGCCAACTTCCTGATCCTGATCGTCTCGGGAGTGATCATGGTGCTGACGCTCTTCTTCTCGAAAAAGTCGCAGCACGTGGCCGAAACCGAACTCTCGCTCGCCTCGCAGCACGAGGAGGAGGAGCGCTTCGGCTCGACATTCCTCTCGCGCGGTCTGGTACGTCTGACGCTCATGGCCAACCACCTCTGGAGCGGCATCGTCCCCCAGCGCCTGCAGAAGGCCATCGACCGCCGCTTCGAACCGCTGCCCGTCGAGGAGCGCACCTCGGCCCAGTACGACCTGATCCGCGCCGTGGTCAACCTGACGGCCGCTTCGGTACTGATCGCCATCGGCACGTCGTACAAACTCCCGTTGTCGACCACCTACGTGGTCTTCATGGTGGCCATGGGTTCGTCGCTGGCCGACCGCACGTGGGGCCGCGAGAGCGCCGTCTACCGCATCACGGGCGTGATGGCCGTCATCTCGGGGTGGTTCATCACCGCGCTGGGCGGATTCCTCATCGCCCTGGCCGTCACGGCGCTGCTGCTCTGGGGCGGCTGGGTGGCCGTCGTGGCGCTGACGCTGATCTGCGCCTGGCTGCTCATCCGCAGCCACCGCAAGACCCCGGCGCTGAAGGAGGAGGCCGAAAAGGAGCTGCTCCCGCTCGAGAAGGCCGAAACGCCCGACGAGGTGCTCTGCGCCTGCATCGGCGAGGTCTGCAACACGATGCAGGAGGTCACGCGCATCTATAACCGCACGCTGGTGGCCGTCTTCAAGGAGAACCGCAAGGTCCTGAAGGAGATGGTCCGCGACTCGAACCGACTCTTCGAGGAGGCCCGCGAGCGCAAATACAACATCATGCCCACACTGCGACGCCTGCAGCGCTGCGACATCGACACGGGCCACTTCTACGTCCAGGTGGTCGACTACCTCTCGGAGGTGACCAAGGCGCTGATCCACATCACCCGCCCCTCGTTCGAACACATCGACAACAACCACGAGGGGATGTCCAAGGAGCAGATCGTCGATCTGATGCGCGTCAACGACCAGGTGGAGGAGATCTTCGACAAGATCAACGACATGCTCGCCTCGAAGGACTTCTCGGATCTGGATCTGGTGCTCGAGATGCGCGACCGCCTCTTCGACACCATTGTCGAGGCCGTCAAGAGCCAGCTGCGCCGCATCAACGGAGACCCGCAGACCTCGACCCGCGCCAGCGTCCTCTATCTGACGATCCTCAACGAGACGAAGACCATGGTGCTCCAGTCGCGCAACCTGCTCAAGTCGCAGCACTACTTCCTCGAGTCGCAGCACGAAATCGCCCCTGCAAAGGAAAAGTAACGCCTTCCGGTGATTCGTCACACGAATGTAACGGGGCCGTCATCTCGCTGAGACAACGGCCCCGTATCTTTGCAACGTGAAAACCGGAAGACGATTTCACAAGTTGGTTTTAGGTTACATAAGTAGGTTAGTGGGAGATGCAGCGACGCGACGTCGCGGCATCTTCGTTTTTTGGAGCCCTGCCTCCGGAGAGGCGGGAGGGGCAACGGCCAGGGCGAACGCGGCCGGCGAAGGTTGCCGGTGAAGACGGCCGGCGGAGGCTGCCAGCGGCCTATTTCTCCATGTCGCGCAGGTGGATCTCCAGCGCCCGGACCGAAATCTGAATCTCGTGCAGCGAAACGCCGAGCGATGCGATCAGCAGAAGCAGCGCCAGCCCGAAGATCCACGCCGCAACGTCGAACAGCCCGACATAGATCAGAAACATCGTCACCACGCAGAAGAAGAGGCTCGAGACACCGAGCGCCTGCATCATGCGCGTGAGTTGGAGCCGGCGGCGGAGGTTGTCGATCTGGGCGCGCGTCACCTTCGAAGGGTGTTCGAGGTGCTGCTCCTTGAGCGTGCGCACCAGCTGTGCATAGGAGAGAAAGCGGTTGGTGTAGGCCAGCAGAATCAGCGACACGGCCGAAAACAACAGCGCCGGCGTGGTCAGGGTAAGTTCTTCCATAGGGCGAGATGATCAGGATTTACCGCAAAGATAGCCATTTTCAGCAATTTCGGAAAGTGCGTTTCCAAGGGCCCCGGCTACCGAAACGCAGGTATTTTTTCAAATTTTATAAAAATTTGTAACCGCGATTCGTTGCGTATGGGAAAAATCGTCTATCTTTGGCGCCAAAAGATGACAATCTTAATCCCAAAACGAACAACAAACGCATCTATGGAATTGAACAAAACCTTTATCGACGGGCTTTGGAGCAAGGAGATCAACGTCACGAGTTTCGTGCAGACGAACATCACCCCCTATCTGGGCGACGCTTCGTTCCTGCAAGGACCCACCGAACGCACCCGGCACATCTGGGACCTCTGTCTGAAAGCCATCGAAGAGGAGCGTCAGAACAATGGCATCCGCTCGCTGGACAACAAGACCGTCTCGACGATCACCTCCCACAAGGCCGGCTACATCGACCGCGAGAACGAACTCATCGTCGGCCTGCAAACCGATGAACTCCTCAAACGCGCCATCAAACCCTTCGGCGGCATCAACGTCGTATCGCGCGCCTGCAAGGAGAACGGCGTGGATGTCGATGAAAAGGTGCGCGACATCTTCACCCACTACCGCAAAACCCACAACGACGGCGTCTTCGACGTCTACACCGAGGAGATCCGCTCGTTCCGCTCGCTCGGATTCCTGACGGGTCTGCCCGACAACTACGCCCGCGGCCGCATCATCGGCGACTACCGCCGGCTCGCCCTCTACGGCACCGACCGCCTGATCGAGGCCAAGCAGCAGGACCTGCGCAGCCTCACCGGCCCGATGACCGAAGCCCGCATCCGCCTGCGCGAAGAGGTCGCCGAGCAGATCAAGGCCCTGAAAGACATCCGCACCATGGGCGAATACTACGGACTGGATCTCTCCCGCCCGGCGCACTCGGCACAGGAGGCCGTGCAGTGGGTCTACATGGCCTATCTGGCCGCCGTCAAGGAGCAGGACGGGGCCGCCATGTCGCTCGGAAACGTATCGTCGTTCCTCGACATCTTCATCGAGTATGACCTCGCTCACGGCCTCATCGACGAGACCTTCGCACAGGAGCTCATCGACCAGTTCGTCATCAAGCTCCGCATGGTGCGCCACCTGCGCATGCAGTCCTACAACGACATCTTCGCCGGCGACCCGACGTGGGTGACCGAAGCCATCGGAGGCCGCTTCAACGACGGCCGCACGAAGGTCACGAAGACCTCGTTCCGCTTCCTGCAAACGCTCTACAACCTCGGCCCCTCGCCCGAACCCAACCTCACGATCCTGTGGAGCCCCGACCTGCCGCAGGGATTCAAGGATTTCTGCGCCAAAGTCTCGTCCGACACCAGCTCGATCCAGTACGAGAACGACGACCTGATGCGCGAAGTGCGCCACTCGGACGACTACGGCATCGCCTGCTGCGTGTCGTATCAGGACATCGGTCGTCAGATCCAGTTCTTCGGCGCCCGCTGCAACCTGGCCAAGGCCCTGCTGCTGGCCATCAACGAAGGCCGCTGCGAGAACACCGGAACGGTCATGGTAAAGGATATCCCGGCACTCTCCGAGGGCCCGCTGCGCTTCGAGGAGGTGATGCAGAACTACAAGAAGGTGCTGCATGAGATCGCCCGCGTCTACAACGAGGCGATGAACATCATCCACTACATGCACGACAAGTACTACTACGAGAAGGCCCAGATGGCATTCGTCGACACCGACCCGCGCATCAACCTCGCCTACGGCGTCGCCGGCCTCTCGATCGCCCTCGACTCGCTCTCGGCCATCAAGTACGCCAAAGTGACGCCCGTCCGCAACGAGCAGGGCCTCACGGAGAGCTTCGACATCCAGGGCGAGTTCCCCTGCTTCGGTAACAACGACGACCGCGTCGACCACCTCGGCGTCGACCTGGTCTACTATTTCAGCGAGGAGCTGAAAAAACTGCCCGTCTACAAGAACGCCCGCCCGACGCTGTCGCTGCTGACGATCACCTCGAACGTGATGTACGGCAAAAAGACCGGCGCCACGCCCGACGGACGCGCCAAGGGCGTCGCCTTCGCTCCGGGTGCCAACCCCATGCACGGACGCGACAAGAGCGGCGCCATCGCCTCGCTCTCGTCGGTGGCCAAGCTGCGCTACCGCGACTCGCAGGACGGCATCTCGAACACCTTCTCGATCATCCCCAAATCACTGGGTCCGACGCCCGAGGATCGGGTCGAGAACCTGGTGACGATGCTCGACGGCTACTTCACCAAGGGGGCCCACCACCTGAATGTCAACGTGCTGAACCGCGAGATGCTCGAGGATGCCATGGTGCACCCGGAGAAGTATCCGCAACTGACGATCCGCGTCTCGGGCTACGCCGTGAACTTCACCAAGCTGAGCCGCGAACACCAGCTGGAGGTCATCAGCCGCAGTTTTCATGAGCGGATGTAGCACCTGGCAGGGATGATCCGCGTACACTCCTACGAATCGATGGGAACCTTCGACGGGCCGGGACTCCGGCTCGTCGTCTTCCTGCAGGGCTGCCCGTTCCGCTGCCTCTACTGCGCCAACCCCGACACGATCGAAACGGGCGGCGGCCGGGAGACCGATCCGGCCGAAATCCTGCGCATGGCCGTCGACCAGAAGCCCTTCTTCGGGCGGCGTGGCGGCGTCACCTTCTCGGGCGGCGAGCCGACCCTCCAGGCCGCGGCGCTCGTTCCGCTGGTGCGCGATCTGAAGGAGGCCGGGATCCACGTCTGTCTGGACTCGAACGGAGGGGTGTGGAATCCGGCCGTCGAGGAGCTGATGGGGCTGGTGGATCTGGTGCTGCTCGACGTCAAGCAGGCCAATCCCGAACGCCACCGCGTCCTCACCGGACACCCGAACACGCAGACGCTCCGCACGGCGGCCTGGCTCGAGGAGCACGGACGGCCGTTCTGGCTGCGCTACGTGCTTGTCCCGGGCTACAGCGACGCCGAGGAGGATATCCGCCGGTTGGGCGAGAGGCTGGGCGGCTGCCGCTCGATCGAACGGGTCGAACTGCTGCCCTACCACACCCTCGGGGTCCACAAGTACGAAGCGATGGGACTCGACTACCGCCTGCGCGGCGTGCGGGAAAACACCCCCGAGCAACTGGACCGCGCCGCGGCGCTGCTGCGCGAATACTTTCCGACGGTGGTGGTCAACTGACCTCCCCGAAACCAAAGACCCCGGACCTCTCTCAAGGCCCGGGGTCTTTCCATACATACGCGGTCAAGCGCCGCAGACGGATCAGAAGAGGACTGTCAGCAGAATCGGATAGTGATCGGAGATATACGGCACTCCGTAGTTGTCCGTAATCGTGCGAAACGACACGGCCGTCGCATCCCGATAGAAGATATGGTCGAGATTCCGCTTCGGAGTGGCCGTACCGCTCCCATAGTGGTTGAAGCTGTAGGCATCGCCCGCCGGAGCAATGTCACGCGCCGCAGACATCCACTGATAATAGGGCGTCAACGCCTCGCGCGACGCATCGTCCGCCGCATAGGAGCAGTTCATGTCGCCGGTGATGAAGACCGTGGCATCCTCGCCGGCCAGCTCCTTCATCCTCGCCACATTGAGATTGGCACTCTTCACGCGGGCCGAGACATTCGACGCATAGGCCGGCATGTGGGTCGTGAAGATCCAGAAATCCTTGCCGCTGCTCACCTCCTTCAGATGGGCCCAGACCGTCGTATGCCATTGCGTCGCCTCCCAGGCCACCGACGGCACGTCGGGGGTGTCGCTCAGAAAGTAGTACCCCCAATCGAGGCACGTGAAACGGCTCTTGCGATAGAGCAGCACCGAATTGCCTCCCTTGCTGGTTCCGGTCCCGGGCGTCTCGAGCATCTCGTAGTCCGAAAGATTCTCCTTCAGATAGGTACGCTGGGCAGTCCGCGGCTCCTGCATGCCGATCACATCGGGCCGGATGCCCGTTATCATCTTGACACACCCGGTCTTACGTACGTCCCAGGCCTTGTCGCCCGTGTCGCTCGAGGTGACGCAGCGAATGTTGAACGACATGACCTTCAGCGTATTCGAGCTTCCCTCGGTTCCAGCATCATCGCTGCTCGACGAGCAGCCCAGTGCACTCAATACGATTCCGTAAAGCAGATACTTCAGTTTGTTCATTTTCTATGTGGTTTAAGTTTGGATTCAATCCTTCGTTATCACGATCTCGTCGAAGAAGTGGCGGCCCGTTCCCGTAAAGACGACCCGCGTATCCTTCGTGGCTCCGGAAATCTTCACCGAACAGTCGTACCAGCGAAGATATTCGTCGCACATTCGGTCGGAGGTTGCCTGATCGACCGTCTCGGCCGTTCCCGAAAGCGTCGCCGGAAGGTACACCTCCGAACCGACGGCTCCGGCCCCCGAAGCCTCGACGCGAATCGTACGGTCGTCGGGAACCAGCCCCGCAGCTCCGACCAGCAGCGTCGCCGCCTTGAATCGAACGGTAATATCCGTCGGCGTATTGCCCAATGCCTCCAGAGCCGGAGTCGTCAGCGAGGAGGACGAATCGGTTCCGCTGTTGCCGATCCGCACGTGACCGGGCTCCTCGAAGACCGATCCCGCAATGCTCCAGCCTTCGGGCGCCTTGTAGGCCACCTTGTAGCCGGCAAACGACTGCCAGGCATAAGCAAACTGGTCCGGCCCCCAGAGATTGTCGTCGAAGCCTTCGGTCAGCACCACGTTGTCTCCCGACGGAAGATCCGACGTATGATAGGCCCGACGCTCGTGGGTCTGCAGGTAGAAACCGTTGATGAAGATCATCTCCTTGCTCGGATCGACCGACTCGCCCGAACGCTGACAGGCGTTGTCGGCCTGCACGATCTTCATATAGAAGTAACCGCCCTCGGGAACCGCCTTGTCGTCCGGAACATGGAAGTAGGCCATCCGATAACCTCCGGCATTGGCATTCGAGGCAAAGGTGAAGACCTCGCTGCCCGGATCGTCGGACGGAAGCTCCGTCAGCGAGGAGGTCAGACTCAACACCTTTACGCCATCGTTCCAGGCGGTTCCGTCACTGCTCCAGAGCAGTTTCCAATTCTCGGGCAGATTGTCGCCCGAGGCCCCGAACCACCCAAAGCCGAAGCGCAGATTGCCGACAATGCGCGACGTCGCCTTCATCTTGAACACCAGGCCGTTCTCCTGCCAGTTCGGGCCACCCCAGCCCGTCACGTAGAGCCGTGAGTCATACATGTTGGCAGCAGCCGATTTCTTGCTTCCGTAGCATCCCCACGTGAAGTCGGTCGACGTATCGCCCACCTTGTAGATCGAGTGGCCGTTGTCGTAGGTGACCGTCTTGGTCGCCTGGTCGAAGGTGGCATTGCCGATCGTGAAGTTCTTCGTCGTGCCCAGTGCATAGAGGTGGCCGTCGATCGGCTTAATGGCGTAGACCGCCTCGCCGAAGCGCGTGCCGTTCATCGAGGCCAGATCACCGGCCGAGGTCGGCATCACGAAGCCGACTCCGGCCAACCCCTTCACCGGTCCCCGCTTCTGCGGCACCGCAGCCGAAGCAAACGATGCATGGGCATAGGTCTTCAGTACGTAGGTCGTCACCCGGTCCTCCAGCTCCAGGGTAATGTCTCCGCTCAGGGGCTTCGACAGATCCGACTCGACAACCTGCGATTCGGGCAGCGTGACCAGCATCGCCTCCCAGGTCCCGGCCTGCAGTTCCGCCACCGAGATCATCCGCGAAGCCGGCATCTGCTCGGCCGTTCCCGTCTTCGAAACCCGGTCGGAGGCCGCCGGCGTCACCACGAGCAGTCCGTCGCCGTTTCGGGCCAGCGAAGCATCCTTCACCGCCACCTTCGCCAGATCACCGACCGTCACGCCGTGATTCGGGCAGGCCACCACGATGCCCGCCTGATCATCCTGCAGGGCAAAGCACCCCTCGGGCAGATTGTCCGCAGCCACGACGCAACCCTCCACATAGAGATTGTCGGTAATCGTCACGGCCGAAGCCCCCGCCTTGGCCCGAAGCTCGGCAATCGCGGCCTTCACCGGATCGTCGGCACTCGGCCGTTGCGGTTCGCCCTCCACCTCGAGCAGAATGTCGTCGACAAAGAAGCGCACGTCATCCGTACTGGAGGTCATATCGGCCGACGTGATGGTGATTTCGGTCTCGGCGGTCGCACCGCGCACGTAAACCGTAAAGGACTTGAACGCATTGTTCTCAACCCCCTCAAGCGTTCCTCCCTCAACCGTGGCGCCGCTCGCACCGTCAACCTTCACGACAACTCCCGGATCGGTCGGTTTGCCATAGGCGTCGATCATCGCCGAGGCCTGGAACGTCAGTTTGAGATCGCTCTTCAGAATCCGCATCGCCTCGAAACGATCCGCCAGTTTGATCGTATATGATCCCTGCGTATAGCGCGAAACGATCGCCTCGTCGCCGCGCCCCACCTGCAGAAATCCCGGACGGATGTAACACTCCGCGAAATCCACCATACCGGCCTGCTCCCGGGGCAGCGAATAGGCCCCGGCGTTGAACGACGACATGAAATCGAGCGGCATGTCGATATAGGCCGCCTTGGCATCCAGCAGATCGTCGAAGCCCGTCGAGAAGACCACCGTCTGATCATCCATGGGGGCAACCGTCGTCGGTTCGGCCGAGGCCTTCGTGATGCAGAAGCCCGTCTGGTAGGCAACCGTCGGATTCGAGGCCGACGTGCTGGCCGAGGCGCCGTCCGTACAGCGATGGCGGATCCAGAGCGTTCCCCCCGCCGGAATCGCCTTCGCCTCGGGAATCGTGAAGTCGACGATCTTCCACACGGCATCCGAAACACCCCCCTCGGAGGCCCCGTCGAACGGCGTCCACTCCGCCCCGTCGGAACTCCACTCGAACACCCAGGCATGACTGGCGTTCTGCGTGCCGTCACGACGACTGCCGTAGACGTAGCGCAGATCTCCCGAAAGGGACTCCTTGAGCGGAATCTCCAACTGCAGGGCATCGCCCGTCTCCCACGATCCGATGACAACGCCACGCTGGAAATACCAGTCCGACTTGGGATTCGTGTGGGTCTGCGTGCTGAAGGTCATCTCGGCCGGCGACCCCGTACGGCTCAGAATCATGCCGTCATCGAAATAACAGGTCCCGCCCTCGATGAATGCATTGCTCAACATCAGCTTGTCGTCGATCGAGAACATCTGATAGATCGGGAAACCATAGCCGTCGCCGCCCCCGACCGTTCCGGCCCCCTGCGAAAGAAGAATCGTCGCCGTCGACGACTCCGAATCGGTCGTCACCCGGATGTGAGCCGTACGAGGCGAGGTCGAGCGGTTGCGGGCCACGATGAGTTTCAGACTGGCATCGCCCGTCCCGTAAGTTTCGCTGGCCGTAATCCAACGCACGGTCTCACCCGTCGCCGGATCCGTAAATTCAATATGCCAGTAGGCATTGCTGGCCACGTCGAGGGTCAACTCCTCGCCCGCGCCATCGGCGGTCAGACTCTCCTGTCCGATCGAAACAAGACCGACCCGGTCCACATCCGGATCACCCGTACAGGAGATCGCAGCGGCGGCAATCAGCCAAACCGCTGTCCAGATCCTGAATAATTGTCTTTTCATAGGTGCGTAATAAAGGTTCATTGGGTTTGTCAATTCGGGCCCGGACTCCCCGGTCCGACTGCATGTCCTTCCGGACCGTGCCCTTCCGTTACATTTTCATGACATTCACCGAAAAATCTCAAAAAAAAGACGCTTTTCTTTGGAATGTCAAATATTCCTCTTATTTTTGTACCACACTAAACCACACTATTCCACGTTTGCCCTATGTGTTGTGTGGTGTGGTGTACGATGCAAATATACTACTAATTCCAAAAAGATGAAAAAAAGTTACGATGAATTTCAAAGAAAGTGCGATTTTCGGACAATCGCGGCTTTCTGCGCGCTTCTGGCAGCGATCGTATTTGCACCATCGTACGCTTCGGCCCAGAACTTCACCCTCAAGGGGAGCGTCAAGACCGGGGAGGGCGACCCCATAGCGGGTGCCACCGTCATTCTGAGCGGCACCCAGCAGGGAGTAACCTCCGATGCACAGGGCAACTTCACACTGTCGCTGACCCGCAAACCGGCAGCCGATGCCTCGCTCATCGTCTCCTACCTCGGCTACAAGAGCCAAACACTGCCCGTCGGCAACCGAACGATGTTTGACGTCGTACTGACCGAAGAGGCTACGGCCATGGATGAGGTTGTGGTCGTAGGCTACGGTACGGTCCGCAAGAAGGATCTGACCGGATCACTCTCCTCCGTCGGCGGCGAGACCATCCTCAACCGTCAGACACAGACCCTCTCACAGGCCCTGCAGGGTGCCATGCCGGGTGTAACCGTCACCCGGACGAATTCGGCACCGGGCGGTTCGGCGACGATCCGCATCCGCGGTATCACGTCGATGACCGAAGGGGCCTCGGATCCCTATGTGCTGATCGACGGTGTGGCCGGTTCGATCGACGACATCAACCCCAACGACATCGAGAACATCACCGTCCTGAAGGATGCGGCCTCGGCGTCGATCTACGGTTCACAGGCCGCCGCCGGTGTCATCCTCATCACTACCAAACGGGCCTCGCAGAGCGGAGCCAGCGTCACCTACAACTATACGCTCGGACTCGACTACCAGTCCAGAACGCCCGAATACATGAATGCCACGGACTACATGGCCGCCGTCAACGAACTCCGTTACAATGACCTGCCGTCCGGAGGCTGGTATCAGGAGTACTCGCGCGAGATGATCGAGAACTACTGGCTGCTTAACCGTGAAAATCCCGACCTCTATCCGAATGTCGACTGGATGGATCTGCTGCTCAAGGACAAGGGCGTACGCCAATCACACAGCCTGACCATCCAGGCCGGAGGCGAAAAGGTCCGCTCGGTGCTGAGTCTGGGCTATGACGACGTGGAGGGACTCTTCCGCAAAAACCTCTCCTGGCAGCGCTACACGGCCCGGCTGAACAACGACATCAAGGTCTTCAAGTGGATGAACGCCTCGGCCGACATCTCGCTGCGCTACACCGACCAGCTCAATCCCCACGCCTCGCCGTCGAGCATCATGCGATACATTCCGCCCATCTACCAGGCCGTATGGAGCGACGGCCGCTACGCTCCGGGCAAGGACGGTACGAACAAATATGCGGCCCTGATGTCGGGCGGCGAAAAGACAACGGACAAGTATCTGGCCAACGCCAAGTTCCAGATCGACATCACCCCGGTCAAGGGGCTGACCGTCACCGGCATCTTCGCACCCCAGTTCTCCTACACCAAGATCAAGGATTTCCAGCGCCAGACCTCCTACTTCAACTACCAGGAGGAGAGCCTCACCAGCACGAAATACATCTCCGACGCCAAGACGACAACCCTCGAGGAGACCCGCGGTGACACCTTCTCACACACCACGCAGGTCTACGCCAACTACCAGCACACCTTCGGTCAGGACCACAATTTCAGCGCCATGATCGGTTACGAGAACTACTGGTATCAGGAGGGTGACATCGTTGCCAAGAAATCGTCGTTCGCCCATTCGCTGATCCCCGACCTGAGCGCCGGAGGCAGCGAGGACGTCACGGCCAATTCAAAGAACGTCAACGAACTGGCCCGCCGCTCGTACTTCGGCCGTCTGATGTACAACTACCGGTCGAAATACTACATCCAGGGCAATATCCGCCGCGACGGTTCGTCACGCTTCGCGCCCGACTGCCGCTGGGGTACGTTCCTCTCGGCATCGGCCGGCTGGGTCTTCACCCAGGAGCGCTTCCTGGAGGGACTGCGACGGGTGCTCGACCACGGCAAGCTCCGCATATCGTACGGCGAACTGGGCAACGAACGCATCAAGGGCTACTACCCCTATCAGGCCGTACTGGCCAACAACAACGTCGTCGGCTACACCGGAACCACCCTCACCGCCCTTTCGGGTTATGCACAGGCCGCTGCCATCGTTTCAGACATCACCTGGGAGACAACAGCCACGGTCGACGTGGGTATCGACCTGTCACTGCTCTCGAACCGCCTCTCCCTGACGGCCGACTGGTACTACAAGAAGACCCGCGACATGCTGCTCCAGGTCCCCATCGCCCCGATCATGGGTCTCTCGGACCCCTATGACAACATCGGCGACATGAACACCAAAGGCTGGGAGATCACGCTCGGATGGCGCGACCACGTCGGCGACTTCAACTACGGCGTCACGTTCAACCTCTCGGACGACGTCTCCACGATGGGCTACATCGGCAACAAGGAGGTGATCTCCGGCGGCAAGATCATCCGCGAAGGCGACGAATACCAGTCCTGGTACGGATACGTCTGCGAAGGAATCTACCAGACCCAGGCCGAGGTCGACAACTCGGCAACCACCGGAACCGTCTATCCGGGCGACCTGCACTACCGAAACCTCGCAGATGCCGACCCCGACAGTCCGCTCATCAACGCCGAATACGACCGCACGGTGCTCGGCTCCTCGCTTCCGCACTTCAACTACGGCGGCACGATCGACCTGGCCTGGCGCGGCATCGACTTCAACCTCACGTTCCAGGGGGTCGGCAAACGAAACTCCTACCTCACGGACGAAATGGTACAGCCGCTGCGCTCGCAATGGTATAACGTCCCGACAATAGTCGGGGGGGGGAACTCCTGGAGCCGCAAGAACACCATCGAGCAGAACCAGCACGCCAAGTACCCGCGCTATTCGTGGAACAACGCCAACAACAACTATGCGATCTCCGACTTCTGGATCTTCGACGGATCCTACTTCCGTGTGAAAAACATCACGCTCGGCTACACCCTGCCCCAGAAATGGATGAACCGCGTGCATGTCAAGAGTCTGCGCTTCGCCGTCACCCTGACCGACTTCTTCACCTACAGCCACTTCCCCGAAGGGTGGGATCCCGAGGTCGGGACAACCGCATATCCCATCACCAAGTCGGTGCTCTTCTCGGCTCAACTCAAATTCTAATGTCGCAAACAATGATCGGATAAGCTATGAAAACCTTGAAATTCGCAATCTTCGTCCTTGCCGGAAGTCTGATGGTCTCGTGCAGCGACCTGGACCTCTCGCCGAAAGATTCGGCCGCCAGCGGCTCGTGGTTTCAGACGGCCGAGCAGTTCGAACTGAACCTCAACGCCCTGCTCCACCACAGCTACTGGCCCATGGAGCGGAACGAATGGACCTCCAACGAACAGACCGAACTCGACATGCTGACCGATGACGGACAGAACCGAAGCGCTCCGGGCCGATTCCTCATCGACGGCGTCGACGGCACCTATCCGCTGGCCGTGCGCATGTGGGACATCACCTACACGGGCATCAACCGCTGCAACAAGATCATCACCGAGATCAAGAAGCTCGAAGGCGAAATGGATCCCGAGCGCTACAACCGCATCATCGCCTGCGCCCGCTTCTACCGGGCCTGCTTCTACCTCCGGATCATGGTACACTTCGGCGATCCGGTCGTCGTTCCCGAGGATATGGACATGGACTCCGAAGCGGGGCGTCAGGCCGCCTACGAGCTGACCCGTTCGGACATGTGGACCGTCGTGGACGACATGCTCCGCGAATTCGACGAAATTGCCCCTCTGCTGCCCGTTTCGTACGGCGGAGGCGAGGTCGAACGGGCCACGAGGGGGGCCGTCTACGGCATGAAGGCCCGCTACGCCCTGCACTTCGCCTCGATCCGCAAGTGGGACACCATTGAAAACGGCGGATTCGGAGACAACGACGAGGCCGAAGCCAAACGGCTCTTCGAACAGGCCCGCGACGCCGCCTGGAGCTGCATGCAGCTGAACGCCTATACGCTCCATTCGGACTTCGGCGAGCTCTTCCGCATGTCGACCAAGCACTCTCCCGAGGGAATCTTCGTCATCCCGCGTTCGAAGGCCCTCTCGAACAACTCGAAATACCAGTACCTCTACGGCGGCGCCACAACGGCCAAGCTGCCGCGTCTGTCGGGCGCCCCGACCTGTACGACCTGTCTGCCGTCGTGGTACCTGCTCTGCTCGTTCCTCGACGACCAGGGCAAACCCATCGACGAATCGGAGGTCTACGACCCCCACAAGCCCTTCGAGCACCGCGACCCGCGCTGCACCTACACCATCGTCGAACACGGCACCCAGCATCTGGGAGTCATCTTCGACCCGCACTTCGACGTCACCGAGGTCTACAGCGCCCGCGAGGGAGCCATGGTCACCAACAACGACTCGCGGTCGTACAGAATCGCCGGAAACTCGAATCAGTACGCCTCCTACAACGGGCTGGTGCTCAAGAAACACGTCGATGAAGACTGGCTGTCGCCCTTCGAGGCCGAGAACGACAAACTGATCCTGCGCTATGCCGACGTGCTGCTGATGTACGCCGAGGCCAAGATCGAACTGAACGAGATCGACGATACGGTCCTCAACGCCATGAATCAGGTCCGCGCCCGCGCCTACAAGGTCGATGTGACAGCCACCAACTCCTATCCGGCCATCACCGAAACGGATCAGGCCCGGCTGCGCACGATCCTGCGCTTCGAACGCCGCATGGAGTTTGCCTTCGAGAACCTGCGCCTGTACGACCTCTGGCGCTGGCGGATCGCCGAAAAGGCACTCAACCGCCCCTGGATCGGACTGCCCAAGAAGGATGAGAAACTCCAGCGCGCCTATATCGACGACGGCATGTGGTTCCACGGAGCCGTACCGCAGGTCGACGAAGACGGATGCGTGGACTTCATGGCCGACGTCGCCAAGGGTGATCCCAACTTCTTCCGCGGGAACATGTACGCACAGATCCTCGCCGAGTGCAAGTTCGTGGCCCCGAAGAGCTATCTGTGGCCCATCCCGACCACCACGATGCAGGTCATGAAGAACATCAAGGAGAACAATCCGGGCTATTGATCCTGCTGCCGTACAACCGGACGGACTCCGGCAGCGGAGCCCGTCCGGCTGTTTTCATCACCCAACCATTCCAACCGACTCAGCCATGAACATACGACTGACCACCACCCTTTGCAGCCTGGCAGCTCCGTTTCTGATACTGCCGGTCCACGCCACACCGCAACCGTCCACCTTGCGCAACGAACGGTTGCAGATCTCGATCGACGACGAGGGCCGCCTCGTCAGCCTCAAGAACCTCGAGACAGGCCGCGACTATGCCGGCCGCGACTATCTCTGGAGGCTCTACTACGATACCCCGAAAGCCAAGGAGATCGAGGTCCTGGCCGCCGGGCAGCAACCCCGCATCTCACAAAACGGGGAGACCATCACGTTGCTCTACGAAGAGCTGAAGGCCACCGACTTCAGCATCCGGAAAGAGGTCACGCTCGACATCTCGCTCCGCTTCGACATCACGCTCGAAGGGGATCAGATCCGCTTTGCCTCGAAGATCGAGAACAACGAACCGCACACGATCGTCCGCGAACTGCACTACCCGCTCGTCGGAAACATGCCACTCCCGGAGGACCACAAGCTGCTGCTCACCCACACCGGAGGGCAGCTCTACGACGATCCGAAGGGCATTATCCTGCGCAACAGCAACACCTCGCCCTACAAGACCCCGGCCCAGAAATTCCGTCAGATGGACGCCAAATACCCGACGCGGACCGTAACGGGCGGAACGGGAGGCTGCATGGCCTCGAACTGCTTTGCCTATGTCGGCGAACGCGAAGGGCTCTATTTCGGGAGCCACGACCTCCAGTTCCAGGACACGGGACACGGACTGCGCCTCTATCCCGACGGGGAGGGAGGCTTCTCGCGGCTGGAATCCGGATTCTACAAATACCCGCAGTGCCTCTCGGGCGAGAGCTGGAGCTGCAGTGCCAACGTCATTGCCCCCTATACGGGCACGTGGCACCAAACCTCGAAACTCTACCGGCGCTGGGCCGACACCTGGTGGGATCATCGCGAAGCTCCGCTCTGGGTACAGAAGATGCGCAGCTGGCAGCGGGTCATCTTCCGCCACCAGTATGGCGAGCTGCTCTTCCGGTACACCGATCTGCCGGGACGCATCAAGCGTGTCGGGGAGAGCGTCGGAGCCGATGCCGCCTTCACCTTCGGGTGGTGGGAGACGGGCATGGACCACGGCAATCCCCACTACAACGCCGATCCGGCACAGGGCGGCGACGAAGGCTGGAAACAGGCCATCGCCGAATTCAAGAAAGATGGCGGCAAGGTGCTGCTCTACTTCAACGGCAAACTGATCGACCGTGAGAGCGAATTCTACAAAAGCGGCGCCGGACGGGAGATCTGCTACCGCGACAACACGGGTGCGGAGTTCACCGAGCAGTACCGCTTCACCGGGCAGGGGACCTTCCTGGGCGACTACAACGCCCGAACGTTCGTCATCGCCGACACGCGTTCCGAGATCTGGCGCCGGATGCTCCTCGAATGGGCCGACCGCGCCCGCGAATACGGAGCCAACAGTGTCTTCTACGACCAGCTCGGCTACGGCGAACGGGCCACGAACTGGGACCTGAGCCGCGAATTCCCGATTCCGAACCTGCGGGTCATCGCCGACAAGGCCGAAGTGCTGAAGATGATTCGCGACCATAACATCCGCTTCGATCCGGAGTTTGCCCTCGGCACCGAGTGGCTGACCGACGTGACGGCCCAATACTGCGATTATATCCATATTTATCAGGTCACGGCCGGACGGTACAGCTTCATCGACTGGTTCCGCTACACCTTCCCCGAGATTATCATCTCCGACCGGGAGATCCGCGACGACACGGATATCGAACGCCGGGTAAACAACACCCTGCTCAAGGGGTTGCGCAACGATATCGAGATCTACCGCTGCCGCGATCTGATCGACAAAACCCCGCATTACCAGTCCTATCTGGCACAAGCCAACGAGATCAAGAGACGCTACGAACACCTCTTGCTGATGGGACGTTACCGCGACGTGGAGGGTTTCACGCTCTCCGCGCAGGGCATCGAGGCCCGGGCCTACACCCACGGCGACGGCATGGCCATCGTGGCGACCCGGACCGAGGCGGGAGACCCCGTGAGCGGCGGGATCGAGGTCCCGGGATACCGATTCGTCGAATCGTCGACGCTGGGCGAGGCCCGGGTCTCCCGCAACGGCGACCGGATCACCCTCAGACAATACGATCTGGCGGTGCTGATTTATCAAAAAGAGGGCCGGCCATGAGAACAAGTCCAACGATTTTCCAGGCCGAAGAGGCTCCTCAGAACCCTTCCATCCTGCATCTGACCAACGGAACGACCACGGCCGTCGTCTGTCCGCCCGATCCCGTGAGCGGATACTACCGGGCCACCCGCTTCGACTGGAGCGGAGTCCTGAGCGACCTGCGCGGCCGCGGTCATCGCTACGTCACCCCGTGGAAAAACAGGCACGATCCGCTGTGCCACGACGATCTGAGCGGTCCGGTGGACGAATTTACCGAGATCGGATACGAACGGGCCCGTCCCGGTGAAGAGTTCCTGAAGATCGGCGTCGGCATGCTGCGTCGATACTCCGGGGAGCCCTACGACCGGTTCCGGCTCTACGAAATCGTCAACCACGGTCTTTGGGAGACGACCGCCACTCGCGACCGGGTCGAGTTCCGCCACCGTCTGCTGAGCGACGAGTATGGATACGACTACCGCAAGGAGCTGAGACTGACCCATACGGACCGTCTGCGAATCGACTATACGCTCAAGAATCTCGGACCGGCCGTGCTGGCGGGACAGGTCTGCAACCACAACTTTTTCACCCTCGACCGGATGGTCACGGGACCCGATACGGCCATTCGTTTCCCCTTCCATCCCGTCGGGACCTGGCGCGAAGCCTACGACTGTGTCACACTCGGGAGGGACGGGATTCGCTTCAACCGGGAGCTCCGACCGGGAGAGACCGTCTTCATGGGCGACCTCCATGCACAGGATTCCGCATCGGGAACCTACGGATTCTGCATCCTCAACCTCCTTACGGGGGCCGGCATTCGCGTATCGGGGAATGCACCGCTGTCGCACATGGTCCTTTGGGCCCGCCGGGGGATAGCCTGCATCGAACCCTACACGACCTTCCGGGCCTTCCCGGGCGAGACCCTCGTCTGGAGACTCGAATACGAACTGCTGGCCTGAGATGCCGCTTCACAAGAGAGCCGCCTCACATGACATGTGAGGCGGCTCTCTTCAAATCCGTTACGAACCTGGATGTCATGCGCCGCAACCGACCGTGCGGATCCCGACATCCGGCTTCACCCCCGCCAAGCGGTCCAGCCCGGCCAGCAAACCGTAAAACGCAGCTTCGCCGATATGTGCCGCCGGGGCAATCATCCGCAGCGTGGGCACCGCGGCAAGCTCCTCGCGAAGCACCGGTTCCATCAGGACGAACGAGCGTGAAATCTGCCCGCCCATCAACAAACATTCGATCCGGTTCCGGGCAAGCACCCCGCCGATCGCCCGGGCCAGAATCCGCCCCGCATCGGCAAAGGTCTCCCGCGCCGGAAGATCTCCGGCAAAGGCCATCCGTGCCAGATCGGCTACTGTCAGCGAAGGATCGCTGCAACCGCATCGTCCGGCATGGATTCGCAACAGCCCGCGCTTCGAAACCCAATCTTCGAGAATTCCGCCCCGGCAGGGGAGCCGGAAGATCGAGATCCGCGGCGAGCCCATCGGAGCATACTGGATTTCACGGTCCAGACAGCAGGCAAAGCCCAGTCCCGTGCCGAGTGTGACCAGAGCGGCATTGCCGAACGAACGGGCATTGCCGCGCGTCATCTCGCCCAGCAGGGCCGCATTGACATCGTGCATGAAGCGGATCGGCATTTCAGCACCCGTCTCGGGCAGGCCGTGCAGCAGATCATCCAGCGAGAGGCCGTAGATCTGCCGGAACTTGTGCTCCATGAGCGGAATGCCGCGTGCAAAATCAAAGGGTCCGGGAAATGCCACGCCCAGCCCCCCCAGGGTCTGGCCGCGCGACGAGACAAAGGCGGCACCCCGGGCTACCGAAGCAGCCAGGGCCCCGACAATCTCATCGCGCGAGCCATCCGAAGGCATCGGACAGGAGAACTCCGATTCGGGAATCAGCTCCCCGGCAGAGTCTGCCACGACGGCCTTGAGGAACGTCCCCCCGACGTCGAAGAGCAGGCGGCAGTTACTCCCGGTCGAATCCATCCTTGAGCATTGTCTTGTGGACACAGATCGGTTCGGCCCGCAGATTCTCGATCACATAGCGGCCCATGTCGGCCGGAACCACCACCATATCCATGTATTCGGCATCGAAGAAGCGTTCGGGATGGTCGAGCGAACGGATCCGCACCCGCTCGCCGTCGACAAGCGTCAGCACGTGGAAGCGGCCGCGGGTATCATCCTCGATGCTCCGCTCGAACTCCAGACGCCGGAGCGTGAAGTAGAGCAGATCATGCTCGCCGACGATATACTCGGCCCAGCCCTCGCCGGAACGAACCTCGCGCGGCTGCTGGACGATGTTCTGCCGCACCCAGCTCGTGCGTCGCTCCCGAACCAGATTGCGTTCGCCGTGCCACGTATGGATCGGGCGCGGTTTGCCGTCGAAATCCGGACGCAGGTAATCGTAAAGCTTGTAGGTGTAGGAGCCGATCGTCAGGCTACCGATCTCCAGCACCACCTGGTTCCGCCCCGACGAGTGGACCGTTCCGGCCGGAATCATCACCTGCAGACCGGGTTTGGAATCCTCATAGCTGACATACTTCAGATAGTCTACGGGCTTGTACTCCTTGTCGGCCAGCTTGATGTCACGGATGAAGGCATCGATGTCGGCATCGTCCCGGAACCCGATGAAGGTCCGGGCGTGGTGGCCAGCCACCACCACGTAGTAACTCTCGTCCTGACGTCCCAGCTCATCGAAATGGTCGTGGTTGTACTGCGCCCCGGAGTGCACCTGGATCGACATGTTGCCCGTACTGTGGTAGGAATCGTCGTAGTTGAAGCGGATGGGGAAATATCCGCCGAACTTCTCGACGCACTTCGCCCCCATGAGCGCCTCGCCCTCACGCTGCACGAAGGTGAAGAAGGGGAACTCAAGCCGTTCGGAACCGGCCTCCACCACGACGCTGACCTCCATCGGAATCAGATCGAAAACCCAGGCGCAGTTGCGCATCGTATCGGGCAGATTGCGCAGCTTCTTGACGTAGGTTCCGCCCCAGACCCCCTCCAGATAGACGGGTTTGCAACGGAACGGATAGAGCGCCAGTGCGGCAAAAATCTGCTCCAGAGCCTTGCGCGGAATCAGCTCCAGCCGGTCGGGATGGTCCGAACAGAGGTAATAGTCGAGCAACCCCTCGCGGAGCAGTTCGCCCCGCAGATGCACGGCCATCTCGAAATCGGCGTAGTAGCACCGGCGAATCACCTGATTGGCCGGACGTGCGGTCCGGTCGCCCAGATTGGCATACTCCCCGCGGCGGATGCGGAGAATCGACTCCTTGGGCGTCACGTCGAAATAACAGCGCATGTCATAGAGATCGCGCATCCGCGGCATCAGACAGCCGCTGCCGTAGACTACCACCACACGCCGCGTCCCCTCCGACGAACGCAGGCCGGCAATCCGCGTCCGGAAACCGGCCGCCCGGGACTCGTCGAGCAGCGCCTCGTAACCGCCGCGGAAAATGCGCCCGTAGAGCAGCGTGGGGTCCTTCTCCCGATCCCACTCCAGCAGCGGATCGATCAGGGCATGGATCTCCTCCTCGGTCTTGAGCACCTCGCGGAAATCAACCGCCTCAAGGGCGATGCCGCGCTGCAGCAGCTGCTGTGAAAGCAGGTTGATCATCCGCGACCAGTCGGCCGTGGCATATCCGTCGAAGGCTGCCACGGGGCTCTTGCCGGGTGCCGCCTCCAGACGGGCGGCAAGTTCTGCGGCCAACGACCTGGCCGCCTCGAGCGTCCCGCTGACGACGGCCCCGACGGCTTCGGCCGGGAGCTGCGGGCGGTTGACCGCCCGGGGATCGTCGTACGGGAAGGGGTTGTACATGAAACTCATGAGACAATAGGTTTTTAAGGGTTAATGCATTCAAACAATTGCGTGGTATTCGAAATCCATGATCCCGGCGAGCATCTCCAGTTCGCGCAGATAATCGCCGTCGACCAGAGCGAAATGCTGCGTGGTGCCGATCTTCAGAATCTCCTCGAAGAGCCGCTTGACGGGCACCACCGGACGGAAGATGCTGTGCGAATAGGTCGCCAGGATGTGTTCGCCCTCGAGCGAATCGACCAGCGTGGCCACCAGTTTGTAGCGCCCGTCGCACTCGACCAGCTGCGCCATGGTCTTGCGTCCCGGCGAGATCCGGTACCAGGCAAACGGCGCCCCGGCATACTTGTAGCTGGTCTTGGCAAAACGCACGTCGCGGGCAATCACGACATTCTGCTGCCAGGCCGGATCGTTGTGGTCGTTGGGTCCGGCATGGCCTCCGGCAAAGGTCCCGTAATCGGTCTCGATGTGGAACGGCTCGAGGAAATTGACATGCCGGCCCGAAATCAGTTTCAGCAGATAGGTGATCAGACCGGCACCGATGTCGGCCTCGGGAACCAGCACCGAACAGTTGTCATTGAACCACGGGTGGTAGAATCCGGCCCGCAGTCCGACCAGTTCGAACATCGCCCGGTCGATGTCGTTGAAGACCATCACGTCGATATCCGACTGCTCGGCCATCCGGGCCAGTCCGATCGAGGCACGCACCGAAGCTTCGAACTTGTCGCGGGCCACATCCTCCATCATCCGGTAGCGCGAGGTCAGAAGATCACAATAGGCCTTGAGTTCCGCTTCGCTCACGGCGTCGATCACCTCGCCGTAGGTCGAATAGGGCAGGAAACGAATCTCGGGACCCAGTTTGGTGAAGAGATCGTAGGGGTCGATATAGGTGGACCACATCGCCTCGTTGTAGTTGGCCAGCAGTCCGACGTTCGACTGCCGCAGGATGGCCCGGGCCCGGGCCGCCGAAGCAAAGAGCCGGATCTGCGAGGTCACCTCCTCGCGCGAGCCCATCACGACTCGGAGATGCCGGCGCCCCGTGCGGGGCACCGATCCGGATGCCTCGAGCGATCCGACGAGCGTCCCGGCGCAGAGATAATCGATGAAATCATCCTCGTCGAGCGTATCGTGGAACGAGACATGGTCCCGGGCCGCATTCACGAAGAGGATCGGCACCTGGGGCATGTCGCGCAGGAAGCGGATCCAGGCGAAATCCTCCGACCAGGAGAGAAACTCCGCAATCACGAAATCCACCTTCTCGAGATAGAACCGGTCCATGGCGGCCATCACCTCCTCCTTTTCGTAGACGATACCCGGGAATACCACATCCAGGAAATCCATCGTCGCGAGAATCCGCTTCACATCGGCATCCTTCCGTTCGGCATAGGTGCCGCGCTTCAATCCTTCGCCCAGCATCTTGAAGCGGGGCGATGCGATCAGCAGCAAGCCTGCTTTCGCTTTTCTGGTTTTCAGGTTACTGTTCATGGTCAATCTTATTGTAGTCTTTCAAATAGAAGAGTTTGGCCCCCAGGACCATGCCGGCTCCGCATATCAGCCAGACGACGGCCAGCATCGAAATGCCGAACGAGAGCCCCACGGCCTGCTTCACGGCTCCCAGCACCACGGGAGCCAGCGCTCCGATACCGAAGCCGATCATCATCATCAGACTCGAGGCCGAAGAGTGATAACGCGGCGGAATGACGTCGTAAAGCACCGTATAGGTGTTGGCATCGAAGAAGGCCCGGGCAAAGCCGAAACCGGCGAAACCGACGTAAATCACCCACAGCGTGGCCGAATTGCCCATCAGCAGGATAAAGGGTACGGCAGCCAGCAGTCCGAATCCCTGCATGGCCATCCGCCAGGCGGGATGAAGCCGACCCAGCCGGTCGGAGAGCCTCCCGGCCAGCAGCACCCCGAAGAAGGCAAACAGATGGGTGTAGAACATCGAATGGAAGCCGGCCCCCGAAAGATCCATGTCGAAACGCTCGAAGAGATACGTGGGCATCCACGTGAGATATCCCGTCAGAACGAAGATCAGTCCCGCGAAGCAGACGGTCAGAATCAGGGCCGTCGGGGTGGTGAAGACCAATCGGAAGCCATCCGTCAGACGCGCCCTGGGCGCCGCGGCACGGGTCGCGGAGTCCGGTGTTGCGGCAGCCGTTTCGGGTGTCGCCCCGACAGCCGCTTCGGGTGTCGCTTCGGTAGCCGGATCCCGCTTGTCCTTCAGCCGGAAGATCATGACGATGCCGTGAATCACGCCGATGGATCCGAACACATAGAAGGCGCTCCGCCATCCCCACAGCTGTCCGATGTAACCGGCTGCATACCCGCTGATGATGATCCCGATGTAGTAGGCCGTCTGGTGGATCGACATGGCAAAGGCCCGGGTCCGTTCGTGATACTGGGCCAGCAGCGAATAGTTGGCCGGTCCGAAGAAGGCCTCGCCGCCGCCCGTCGCAATGCTGCGCATCATGACCAGCATCAGAAATCCGTTGCAGAGGCCCGTGAACATCGTCGCCACGCTCCAGAAGAGAATGCTCCCCGTCACGATCCACTTCCGGCTGAAACGGTCGCCCACCAGCCCTCCGATGGGAACCAGCACGGCATAGAAGAGGTTGAAAATCGTTGCGATGGACCCGATTGCCACGTCGCTCAGACCCAGATCCTCCCGAATGAGCGGGAGAACCACGTTGAAGACCTGACGATCGGCCTGATTGAGCAGGTAGGCGACCCACAGCAGGGCCAGAACCTCCCATTTGTAACGGGCGCCTCTGCGCCCGACAGCTGCCTGATTCATGATCTCCCGGTTTTTCAGTACAACATGTCGTCACTCGTCCCGGCGGCCTGACGCTCCGTCCCCTTATTGCGGAACGGAACCGCATCGCGCTCCATGAGCAGCATCGGCGAATCCCACACCGGACATCCGGTGAATTTCATACCCCCGCCATCCCGGTTACCATGGGGCTGCGGCAACTCGAAGATCCGTCCCGTAACGGGTTCTACCAGCACAGGATCCTGCAGCGAAAGCCCGTCGACACGCAATTCGACACGATCCCAGGTCAGATCGTCGGAGGGGATGCGGTCCCCGTACCAGAACATCACGCCGATCGTCGTACCGGCCGAGTCGGCCAGCGACACCAGTTCGATCTCCCGGGCGGTATTGGCCCGGAAGGCCGGACGTCCGGAGGCCTGCACCCCGTCGTGCAACAGGTTGACCAGATGCTGCATGGCGTGGTACGACGGACGCTTGTAGACCACCTGCTTCAGCAGATTGGCCCGCAACAGCCCGAACGACTGCAACATGTTGGGGTACTGATTGTCGATGATGGCAAAAATCGAAGAGCGGATTCCCAGCGCAAAGTCATTGGCCAGTCGCCGCGAAACCCACTTCGCCTGGCTGTATTCGCTCCACTCGTGGTAGCGCAGTGCATGAGCCCACTCGAGAATCGACGGACAGCCGCTCTCGCCCGAAAAGAGGCGGATCCGCGGATCGTACGACGCCACGAGTTTCGCCAGAGCCTCGATACCGGGCGTGGCATCATCCGGATTTTCGTGATAGGGATGGAAGCTCACGTAGTCGATCAAATTCAATTTGCCCCGTTCACGCAACAGATCCAACACGCTGCCCGTGAAGTCGAGCGGCATGCGCGAGAGTCCGAAACCGATGATCACCGCCTCGGGATCGACCCGACGAACCGCCTCCGCGGTCCGGATCAGCAGCTCGCCGTATGCGTCGGCCTGGTTGGTTCCGCGCAGGTTGGGCTCGTTCCACACCTCCCACTCGTGCACCCGATCCCGGTAACGCTCGACAACGGCCGTCACGTAGCGTTCCCAAGCCTGAAGCGTGGCCTCGTCGGTGAAGATCCGCGATCCGAGACTCTTCTGGGCCCCGTAGACCGGATTCCCGTAGGCCAGGCACATCCACGGCCGAATCCCCTGTTCACACAGGCCGTCGACCACTTCGTCGAGCCATTCGAAATCGTAACGGCCCTTTTTCTGTTCGCATCGCGCCCAGCCGCTCTGGATACGCGCCGCCCCGACTCCCAACTCGCCGACATAGGATTTGTAGGCCGAAAAATCGGCATAGTCCCGATCGAGACACTCACAACCCACCGACCAGCGCGGATTGTCCAGTTCGCGGGAGGTTCTGGGTTCGATTCGCCCGATCATCTCCAGACCCGGCGACACGGACTGAAGCCGTTTCCACGTCAAAGACCAATGCTGGGCCGGAGCCACCGCCGGAAGCAACATACCAAAGAGCAACACAAGGAAAGTTTTTTTCATTTCACGAAGGCTGGTTAACAGTTTTTTTCATATCTTTGTAACACACGACAGAAAAGGAATGAGGTGTGGTACTCCCCATGATTAGTGTTGTGTGGTGTGGTGCAAATATAGCCATTTTTTTACACATTCCAACTTTTTATTTCATTTTTTTTAAACGACAGGTATGTCGGAAAAGATCAAGATCGATCCGGAGAGTCAGACTCCGGTCTACAAACAGATAGTCGGACAGATCGAACAATATATCCGCAACGGGGAGTATCCCGAGGGATATCTGTTACCATCGATGAACGAGTTGTCGGCCATGCTCGACATCTCGAAAGAGACTGTCAAGAAGGCCTACTCCATCCTTCGGAACAAAGACTACATCGACGCCAAACAGGGTAAGGGATTCTATGTGGCAGCGAAAGGCGACGCCAGCAAGCTCAACATCCTCGTGCTGTTCGACAAGCTGAGCACCTACAAGCAGGTGCTCTTCAACTCGTTTGCCGAGGAGATCGGCAATGCGGCCGAGGTCACCATCCGGCTCCACAACCAGAATGTCGACCTGCTCGAATACTACATCGACGAAAATCTCGACCTGTTTGACTACTACGTCATCACGCCGCATTTTCCGCTCGATACCGTAACGCAAAAACGGGTGCTGAAGATCCTCACACGAATTCCCAACCGCAAACTCATCCTCGCCGACCACTGGATGAAGGAACTCCCCGGAAACTACGGCGCCGTCTATCAGGATTTCGACAGCGATGCCTACGAAGGTCTCGGATACGGACTCAAAAAGCTCAAGAACTACTCGAAACTCAACGTCGTGACGCTGCCCTCCAGCCTCTATTACGCATCGGTAAGCAAAGCCGTCGAACGCTTCTGCCGGGACAACGACATCGCCGTGGAGTTTCACACGAAGATTACGCCGGAGATCATCCGCGAAAAGGAGGTATACCTGATCCTCAACAGCCAATACGACCTGGGGCTGATCGAACTGGTCCGCAGGGCCCGCGAACTCCACTACAAGGTGGGACGCGACATCAGCATCATCTCCTACAACGAATCGCCGATCAACGAAATCATCCTCAACGGTCTGACGACCATTTCGACCGATTTCCGACAGATGGGCATTCTCGTTGCACGCATGATTCTCGACAAGACGCCGGCCAAAATCAAGTGTGACTTTCAGATGATCCGCCGCAATACGTTCTGAGAAGGGGCCCGTCACCGGACGAAACCGTCCCCCGGCAGTGCGCCCCGCATCAGAACAAGCAGGGAGCGAAAGAAAAATAGCGACAGACACACCATCCGACGCGGGAAATGCGTTATATGATTGCCGGCTCAACAAGAGCCGGCAATCATCATTCTCAGAAACAAGGCGAATATGAACAAGCTGTTTTTGATTTTGGCCGCCGTACTGCTGATGCAGACGACCGCCGAGGCGCAGACCGAACGCCGGATCTACACCCAAGCCGAACAGGCCGCCATGCAGAACCGGTCCGAAGAGTCCGCGGCTCAGGAGAAGGCTCTCGAAAAAGAGCTGCAACGGATGCAGGACTCCATCGACTACGTACAGGCCGTACGAGCGCTGGAGAAACTCGATTTCGTCGTGGAGGCCGACAAGCTCGTCTTCCGGTACGGAGAGTCCGCTTTCGTGAATTCGACAACCAATTTCGTCTCGCTGAAAGACGATCAGGCCGTCGTCCAGATCGCTCCGTTCAACGGAGGTGGTCCCAACGGGGTCGGCGGCATTACCCTCAAAGGCACCGCTTCGGACATCCGGGTCAAAACCGACCGCAAGGGGAATACCTTTTTCACGATGAACGTCATGGGGGCCGCCCTGTCGGCCTATGTGACCTTCACGCTGCCCAAAGGCACCAACTACACCTCCGTGACGGTGGAACCTACCTTCAACGGGAATCGGATCACCTTCTACGGCAAACTCCTGCCGGCAAAACACGCCAGGACGTTCGAGGGACGAAGCCTCTGACCAACGTTCAGAGCTCCGCACCGTCCGCCGAAGGGAACGACATGCTGCACTCTGTTAAAAAGGGGGCGATTCCTTGGAATCGCCCCCTTTTTCGGTTGAAGCCGCACCGCATCACCTCACGCTCACCTCGTCGAGGAAGAACCACGAGGGATGACCCACGCCGTAGTGCCACGACGGACAGTTCTTCGTACCGATGATGTCGATGCGCACATACCGTGCCCGGCGGGGAGTGTCGCTGCGGAAGGAGGCCTGTACGAACTTGACCTGCGGGGAACGGTCCTCGGCAAAATGCTGCCCGCCGAAGGGCTCATAGGCGGCATTGTCGCACGAAAGCGAGCAGGCGACCCGCTCGGGAAGCAGAATCCAAGCCCCCAGCTGATGCAGGAAATCGCACTCGACAAGCGACACCTCCCGCTCCTGGCCAAGGTCGATGATGAAGCTGCCGTCGCGGCCCTCCCAGCCGACCCAGCTCTCCACGTAGGTCGTGCCGCCGAACAGCCCGTCGGTCAGGGCCGTCTCGCCCAGCTTCGCATAGCGGGGCGACGGAGCCTCGATCCAGGTAACCTTTGCACCGCGAGCCAGATCGGACTTCAGATTCTTGTCGGGCATGTAACGCACCCGATAGAGCTGGCAATACTCTTCGGGGGTATTGCGGCGCTCGTTGAGTATCGGAATGGCGAAATGGCGGCAGCGCTCCCCGAAGAGTTCCAGCCGGGCCATCGTCGCCTCGGGATCCTTCACCCCTTCCGCACGGTCGATCTCCAGTTCGGAATACTGCAGCGGAAGCCGCGAAAGGCGTACGCGGTCGAGCAGCACCGAATCGTCGGCTACGGCCGCCTCGGCCTGGTCGAAAAGTTCGTTGTAGCGTTTGCGACACTTGGCATTGAGCATGCCGTCCTTGTGCGTAACCGGCGAATCGTAGATCCAGAGCTCCTTGTTGCTGGCGAGCAGCCCCCCTTCGAGCAGCTTCTCGTACTGATAGACGTAGGGGGCCGCCGCACCGTAGTAGCCCCGCATGAAGGAGCGCATGAGCGAGTCGCTGTCCTGATCGGGATTCCACATCAGCTTGCTCACCATGTAGGCCCGCATCTCGGGGAAACAGCTGCCCCGTTCACCGCCGATCTGCGAGAAGTGTATCGTGACGTGGTTCTTTCGGAACAACTGGATGTTCTTCTGCAGGATCGGGAAGTTGGGGAACGGCGAGAGCATGTTGTCCGTAGTCCCAGACGAAGAGGTTGTCGCTGATGGCCGACCACCCCTCCAGCGCCTGCACGAAATCGCGTCCCGAAGCGTTGTCCGTCAGCGGAACCTCCCGTTTGCAGTCGATGTCGCAGAGCATGATGTTGACATTCGGGCGCGGCTTGACGTGCTTGGGCGGATGCATTGTATAGAGGTAGGCCAGCGTCGAGAACTCCTTGTCGGGGAAACGGTCGGCCAGGCGGTTCAGGAAATGGATCAGACTCCCCGACGGCCCCCCCCCTCGCGCTCATCGAGAGCCCGGCACCGAGGGCACGTGCAGTTGGTGAAGTTGCCGTCGTTCTGGCTCACCGAGATCGTGTTCATCCCGGGATTGGCCCGGAAGATGGAGTCGATCTTCGTGCAGACCACCTCGAAGAGTTCGGGATTGGTCAGACACCACTGGCTCGCCTTGCCCGGACGCCGCTGTCCGTTGATGAAGGCGTAGTATTCGGGATGGCTCTTTCCGTAGACGTCCGACGGCAGAATGCGGTCGAAGGTATGGACCCAGTAGCCTCCGGCAAAGGTCTCCTCGGGCTCCTCGAAGCGGAACCAGTCGCGGTAGAAGGGCTCCTTCATCGCATAGCACTGACTCTGCCGGAACCGGAAGGCCGGATTCTCGGCATGGTTCATCTCGGGAATCGTCACCTGCGCACGCTCGGTCAGCCGATAGGCGTTGTTCCCGTAGTAGGCCACGCCGAGGTACTGTTCCAGAAGGGTCACAACGCCGTAAATCGTCCCTTTGCCCCCTCCGCCGGAGATCAGCAGCCGGCCGTTGTCGGTTCTCAGGCGGAATCCGTCCTCGGTCAGTCCGCGGCTCTCCCCGGCGTCGATGACAATATCTCCGCGACGGGGTTTCTCCCCGTTCGCCACCACAGGCAGCTGCGCCCCACTGATGCGTCCGACAAACTCCCGCAACAGCGCGGCAGCCCGCATGTCCACCGAATCGGCCGGATCGGCGACAATCCGCGCGACGGCCTTTCCATGCTTCACGACCTGTACCTGAGCAGCCGCCGGGAGGGTGACAGCTGCCAGGCACAAGGCATACAACCAGTTTTGAATCTTCATATCTTGCAGTTTTTGGGGTCCGGGTTTGCGTTCCGACAAGCGATTTCCGTATGGCAAGTTAACACATTGTCCGATGAAATCACAAAACGGGAACTTTTTTACGATAAGCCCCCGTCTTGCCGCATTCCCGGGACTGCCACCCATCGCCACCAAGCGGAGCCGCTCTTCCGGAACGAAATCCGCGTCAGATCCATCCTGCGAAAATTTTCGCCCCCCACATGTTGCATGATTGATTTTTTCGTACATTTGCATTAACAATTTTGTTAAACCACATTGTTAGTACAGATCCAAAAAGATCATGGACAAGAAGGAAAAACCGTCCACGGAACAGTTGATCCTTGAGGCGGCCGAAGAGGAGTTTCTCCTAAAAGGATTTGACGGAGCCCGCACGACGGCCATAGCCGAGCGGGCGGGCGTGACGCATGCCATGCTGCACTACTACTTCCGCACCAAGGAGCAACTCTTCGAGCGGATCGTCGCCAAGATTACGACACTTGTCGCACAGACGATCTTCGCGGCCATGGGAGATCCGCAGCGACCGATCGTCGAGCGCATCCGGTCGGGCATCGCATCGCACTTCGACCTGGTTGCGGCCCATCCGCTGCTGCCGCGCTTCTTTCTGAACGAGGTGGTGATGCGCCCCGAACGTTACCACCTGCTCGACGACTCGCTGAAGGAGCGGATCCCGACGCTCTTTCTGCGATTGCAGGCGGAAGCGGATCGGGCGGCCGAAGCCGGCGAGATGGAGGCCGTCGACATGCGCCAGCTCTTCATCAGCATCGTGTCGCTCAACGTCTTTCCGTTTCTGGCCCTTCCGTTTGCGGGGCTGTTGCTGGGAGAGATGGCCGGCGACCGCGAAAAGTTTCTGGCCGCGCGCAAGGCCGAAGCCATCGAAACCATCCTGCGAAGAATTCAAAAACCGAAACCATGAAGAGAATAGTCCTGATTCTGCTGGCCGCAGCTTCGATAACGACACTCCGCGGGCAGACGCTCGACGAGTGCCGCCGCCTGGCACGGGAACACTATCCCGAAATCCGGCAATACGACCTGATCACGCAGAGCGAACAATACGACCTGTCGAACGCCGCCCGGGCGTGGATTCCGCAGGTCTCGCTCTCGGGGCAGGCATCGTGGCAAAACGCAACGTCGACGTTCCCCGGAGCATTGGGCGAGATACTCGCCTCACGGGGTATGCAGATGGAGGGGATCCGCCGCGAGCAGTACCGGGCGGCGATCGACGTCTCGCAGACGATCTGGGACGGCGGTCACTCCCGGGCCGCGAAAGAGATGGCGCAGGCCGAGGCTGCGGAGATGCGCCGGCAAACGGAGGTGGATCTGTATGCCCTGCAATCGAGAGTCGACGACCTCTACTTCGGGATTCTCCTGCTGGACGAACGCCGAACGCAGACCGCGGCACAAATCAACCTGCTGGAGAGCAATCTCACACGCATGAGGAGCTGCATTGCAAACGGTCTGGCCACGCGGTCGGACGCCGACGCCGTCGAAGCGGAGCTGCTGGCCGTCCGCCAAACGCTGGAACAGATCGAGGCATCCCGTGCCAGTTACCGCCGGATGCTGGAGATCTTCATCGGGCAGCCGCTCACGACGGAGGGGTTGGAGCGCCCGGTCGAACCCACACTCGGCGACGGGTCGCCGCATCCCGAGCTGGCGCTGCTTGAGGCCCGGGCCCAAAGGATCGACGTTCGACGCAAAGCGCTCAACAGCGCACTGATGCCGCGCTTCAGCGCCTTCGCACAAGGCTATTTCGGATATCCGGGTCTGGACATGTTCCAAAGCATGATGTCGACGGACGGAACGCTCAACGCGCTGGTGGGAGTGCGCATGTCGTGGAATATCGGGGCCCTCTACACCCGTCGCAACGATCTCGGGAAACTCCGCACGGCCCGGCAGCAGATCGGCATCCAGCGCGATATCTTCGACTTCAACACCCGTCTGCAGACGACCCGAGAGGAGGGTGAAATCGCCCGTCTGCGCAAGGCCGTAGACTCCGACACCCGGATTGTCGAACTGCGCCGCGCGGTGCGCATGGCGGCCGAATCGCAACTGGAGAACGGTGTGATCAACACCACCGACCTGCTGCGCAAAATCACCGACGAAACCTCGGCCACGCTGAACCGCAGCACCCATGAAATAGAACTTCTCCAGGCGCTCTACCAACTGAAACACGTATTAAACCGATAAACCCATGAAACGTATTGTCTGTATGGCCGCGGCGGCTCTTGCGGTGTCGTGCGGCGCAGAGGCGGAGTTCGATGCGCAGGGGAGCTTCGAGGCAACCGAGGTCGTCGTTTCGGCCGAGGCCGCGGGACGCATCCTGTGGTTCGACGCCGAGGAGGGAACGGCCGTCGAACCCGGCGTGACGATCGGCCAGATCGACACCCTGCAACTCGATCTGCAACGGCGGCAACTCGAAGCACAGCAGGCGGCGCTGCTCGCAAGCCGGCCCGACATCCGGGCTCAGGCCGCCGCCCTGCGCGAACAGATCGCCAAACAGGAACAGGAACTCGCCCGGGTGCAGAACCTGCTGCGCGACGGGGCGGCCACCACCAAACAGCGGGATGACATCGAGGCGCAGATCCGGATTCTGGAAAGCCAGCTGTCGGCAACCCTCTCGTCGCTGGACAAGAGCACCGTCACGATCGACGGCAACGCCGCAGTCGTCGAGGCGCAGATCGCCGCGCTGGATGACCGGATCGCCCGGTGCCGCATCGCACCGCCCGTCGCGGGCGTCGTGCTGGCGAAGTATGCCGAAGCGGGCGAACTGGCCGCCGTGGGCAAACCCCTGCTGAAGGTGGCCGATCTGGAGCATCTCTATCTGCGGGCCTACTTCACCTCGGAGCAGCTCGCCGCGATCCGCATCGGGGATCGGGTGACGGTGACGGCCGACTTCGGCGGCGATCAGCGTTACGACTACGAGGGGCGCATCGCATGGATCTCGCCCGAGAGTGAATTTACCCCCAAGACGATCCAGACCCGAAATTCGCGGGCCAACCTGGTCTATGCCGCGAAGATCGCCGTGCGCAACGACGGACGGCTGAAGATCGGCCTGGCGGGCGAAGTACGGCTGCACGATGGAAGCCATTGAGGTCAAGGGGCTGTCGAAGCGGTTCGGCGCGGTGCAGGCGCTCGATGCGGTGACCTTCTCCGTCCACCGGGGCGAACTGTTCGGACTGATCGGGCCCGACGGTGCCGGAAAGACCACGCTCTTCCGGCTGCTCGCGACACTGCTCGCCCCCGACGGCGGTGAGGCCCGGGTCGGCGGCTGCGACATCGTGCGGGATTACCGTGCAATCCGCTCGCGCGTGGGATACATGCCCGGACGCTTCTCGCTCTACGGCGATCTGACGGTCGAGGAGAACCTCCGCTTCTTCGCCGCGCTGTTCGGCGTCGAGGTCGAAGCCTCGTACGACCTCATCGCACCCGTCTACCGGCAGATCGAGCCCTTCCGCCGGCGCC